>DIDF01000022.1 GCA_002418005.1 Lactobacillaceae bacterium UBA5807 | reverse complement strand
AGAATAATTCATGAATAGGCCAGCCAAATATCAAAACCATGGAAATTAATAATTGCCACCACCGTCTTTGTGAGAAAGCAGCATATTTATCATTAAACTACGACATCATAATTCCGTAATCCCCAAATATAAACAAGCTAGGCATAACTCGATCCAACAAATACCATTGGTGCAAGTGAGGTGAATGTGAGGCCCATGAAAGACTTCGATATCATAAAATAAAATCCAAGCAAAAAATAGCACCGTAAAAGAAGCGCTAAGAAGCCATGCTCGTTTTGCTGAGTTTCCAACCCAATTAACAATCCACCAAAAAATTGGAATTAAAACGATAAATTGCAACATCATGGAATTATACCAAAGATGTGAGGCAGCATTGCCATTGATAAACTGCCATAAAAAAGATTTTAAGTCTACGTAATGCTTTTCCAACTGAACTTGCGGAATTATCAAAAGATATGCTAAAGTCCAAATAATTGTCGGCAAGAAAAAAACTGCCCAACTATTTTTTAAATGAATCTGGTAATCTTTGAGTGTTCTGCCCTTCTTGTTTCGGATTAGAGTAAATAAAATTCCCACTATAAAAGCTGGCGCAGTAAATTTAATCAAATTATACGCGACACCGAGTCCAACTTGTTGTCCCCGAGACAAACTATGTTGAATAAAAACTTCCAAGACTGACTGAAGCATAACTGCTGTACAAGCAATCGTCTTTAAAAAGTCGCCAACATCCGCACCAGTTCTTTCATCCATTTTCCAAACCTCCTTTAGCTTCCTTATCTAGTTTAGCAATTATTTTGAAAAAATTAACAGTTCCTCAGCGTTATAATTAAGCAAACGGAGGAAAAAATATGTATACTGCAAATGAAAAAAGTTATGACAAAATGATTTACAACCGGGTTGGTCACAGCGGCTTGAAATTATCAGCGATCGCTTTGGGTTTATGGAATAATTTTGGCTCAGTCGACCCAATTCAAAACCAAAAAGCAATTATTCATACTGCTTTTGACTTAGGGATTACTTATTTTGATTTAGCAAATAACTATGGCCCGGTTCCTGGCAGCGCCGAAACCAACTTCGGTCAAATCATGAAAGATGACATGAAACCATATCGAGACGAAATGGTGATTGCCAGTAAAGCCGGTTATGTAATGTGGCCCGGACCTTATGGAAATTGGGGGTCAAAAAAAAGTATCATCGCCAGCGCCGATCAAAGTTTAAAACGGACTGGATTAGATTACTTTGATATTTTTTACACTCATCGTCCCGATCCTAAAACCCCTGTTGAAGAAACCGCACTGGCTTTAGACCAGCTTGTCCATCAAGGCAAGGCTTTGTATATTGGAATTTCCAATTATGATGGTAAACAGACCAAAGCAATTGCTAAAGTCTTTGAAGATTTAAAAACTCCTTTTATCATCAACCAATCTCGTTATAATATGCTTAATCGCGATGTCGAAGAAAACCTGTTGCCTGAATTAGAAAAGGAAAATAAAGGCATGGTAAGCTACAGTTCTTTAGCCCAGGGTCTTTTAACTGACAAATATCTCAAAGGGATTCCGGCAAATTCACGGGCAAATAAATCTACCATTCCGTTTCTGCATAGAAGCCAAGTCAAACAAACCTTGGGAACTATTGAAAAGTTAAATAAGGTTGCTGAAAAACGAGGTCAAAGTTTAGCTGAAATGGCCTTGGCATGGGACTTGCGCGAAAAAGAAATGACTTCGGTTTTGATCGGAGCCAGCCGGCCAGAACAAGTAATTGACAACGTTAATGCTTTGGATAATCTTCATTTTACAAAAAAAGAATTAGCAAAAATTGATAAAATCCTTGATGAACAAAAGAAAATCGATTGGTCAAAGAAATAATTAACTTTAGCAGGCGGATTCAATATGACGCCGTGTTTTGTGTTGACAAACCTATGGCTGATTTATTATCTTAGAAGTAGTATTTCTTAAGAAATAATAAATTTTGGGGTAAATAATGGTACATAAAATATGGCGGCAATTTCCGGAAACGGAAGCAAAATTAAAGAAGTTTCAACCTTATTTGCTTGATGCGGTTAATTTGGATAATTCAAGAATTCATAAGCGAATCTTGGCCCTACTGTCTTCTGGTGGAAAAATGATCCGTCCAGGAATTTTTTACCTGTTTTCTGAATTTGGCCAAACCATTGATGAAAATCGTCTGCGATCAGGAGCGGCATCTCTAGAACTTCTTCACGTCGCCACTTTAATTCACGATGACGTGGTGGATAAATCGCCTCTACGACGAGGAGTAGTTACGATTCAAACCGATTATGGTTCTAAGAATGCCATTTATGCCGGCGATTTTCTTTTCACCTGTTATTTTTCAGAGGTTTTAAAATCTTCTGATCAGCACGAAATCTTTGTCGACCACATGCATTCAATGAAAAATATTCTTTCTGGCGAATTAAAACAAATGGATCTCAACTTTAAGCAAGACATTACTGTCGATGAATACCTTGATGAAATAAAAGGAAAAACAGCCGAATTGTTCAAGCTCAGTTTTCAACAGGCGGCTAAACTGACGCACTGTTCTGCACCATTGATCAGTTTGGGAGAAAAAGTCGGCTTGCTGATTGGCCAAGCATATCAAATATTAGATGACATTCTTGATTATGATGGAAATTCAACCAAAACTAAAAAACCAGTATTAGAGGATATTCAAGCAGGCGTTTATACATTGCCTTTAATTTTAGCAATTAAAAATAACCCTCAAGCTTTCAAAAAAATTCTAAATAAGAAAGATAAAATGACTGCAGAAGAGGCAAATCAAGTTGCTGATTTGGTTAGAGCAAATAATGGCCCAAGTAATGCTTTAAAGATGGCTAACCAAATGTCAGACCAAGCATTAGATCTTTTGGCTAAACTTCCTGAACAACGAGCTAAAGATGATTTGATCAAGTTAGTTAAGTTAATGCTTCATCGTGATGAATGAAAAAATCGTTTCCGAATATAATTTCGGAAACTATTTTTTGATTTTTTAATGTAGAAACGGTCTTCCTTGAGAAAGATATAAGCCAAAGATTCCCACAATAACTAAAAATATCGCAACCCACCAAATCAGGCTGGCATGAAGCTGACCTTTTTGTTTTTGGGCAAAAGCAATTTCAATAAATGCAATTAGTCCTAAAGCCAAAACAACCTTCAAGATACTCAGCATAACATGATATTTCCAAGTAGCGACAAACAGCAAAATTCCGGAAATAATTGCCACAACATAAATTACTCTTGAAACCATTGCCCAATTTTCAGATTTCTTTAAATCAGATGTTGCTAAACCAATGGCAACATTGACAACCAATAAAATCCAACATAATAAATGTATCCACAATACCATTTTTAATATTCCCTTAGTCTATTTGCCACGATCCAAATCATAAAGCTGCTTAAATCGCGGTTCAGTATGATACAAATGCTGCGGAGTGCCCGCCATATCAAAATTACCATGCTCCATGAAGTATACTTGGTTGACGTGGTTAATCCCGGCGAGATGGTGAGTAACCCAAATAATTGTCTTATCTTTGAGTAAATCAAATACTTGATTCAGTAAATCTTTTTCAGTGATTGGATCCAAACTAACCGTTGGTTCATCCAAAACAATTACCGGAGCATCCTGTAGTAAAATTCTGGCAAGTGACAAACGTTGCCTTTCGCCGCCAGAAAACCTGCCGCCAGCCTCTTGAACTTCGGTATCGTATTTCTTTGGCAAACTTTCAATTAAGTCTGCAAGCCCAACAGCTTTAATCGCATCCTTAACCTGCTGATCAGAAGCTTTCGGATTACCTAAACGCATATTGTTCATAACTGTAGTATCAAATAAATATGGTTTTTGATCCAAAACACCAAAAATTTTTGACCGATTAGCCTGAAGATCCTTAACACTGATGCCGTTAACCTCAACGGAACCACTGGTTGGATTTTCATCGCCAATCATTAATTTTAAAAGGGTACTCTTACCAGTGCCGCTTGGCCCCAGTAAAGCAATCTTTTCGCCGGCTTTAACTTGAAAATTAAGCTTGGAGAGAATATTTTGATCGCCATCTTTATACTGAAAGGTTACATCCTTAAAAGCTAAATTTTCAAATTTATCAACCGCCTGGTTAGAATCATCTTTAGCATTACTGTCATTATTATCAAACTGATTTATTCGCTGAATTGAACGACGGTAAATTGGCCATTCACTGGCACCTTGACTGATATTCAGAAATGGATCAGTTGCCGGAAATAGTGCTAAGGCAAAAGCAGCAATCCAGTTTGCCTTCATTTTAGTAGTAGTAAAGTCTTTACCAGTCCAAATCAAGAGCACAACTACCGAAACTAAAATCATGATTTGAACAGCAAGGTTTCGCCACCATTGAAAATAGTGATCTTTTTTTCTCAAAGCGGCAATTTCATTAATCGGTTTATCCTGAATAGCTTGAAAATCGTTATAACGACCAGAAATCATCCAGTCGCCAAGTCCAAGGACCTGGTCAGTCAAATTCGTGTAGAATTGATGCTGAATTTGATGTTCCTGAAATTCCCTAACTCCATTAGTGGCAACTGAAACTAGGGGAAGAAGAATCACAATAACACCCAGAAGCAACAGCATTAGTAAACCAACAAGCCAATTAAGACTAGCAATGCCAATCACAATGAATAGGTATAAAAGCCAGCCAACGACCATTGGAAAAACAGTTGTTAAATAAAGGTTTTCAATGTGTTCAATATCATCAGCCAAAATACTTAAAATATCACCAGTCTGATGAGATCTCTGAATTGCCGTAGCTTTTCGTTCAACACTTTGATATAACTTTTTTCTAAAGTCAGAAACAATTCTCAATACCCAGTTGTGGCTGGTTAATCGTTCAGCATACCTGAAAACTGGTCTGCCAATTCCGAACGCTCTGGCCAACACAACTGGAACATAAATATACTCAAATGAATTGGGCATTCTGGCAGCCATACTAATTAGGTAACCAGAGTTAAACATTAAAGCCCCTCCACAAAGAAAAGTAATAAAACCAAGGAAAAGAACCAAAACCAATAATTTTTTATATTTTTTTAGGTATGGCATAACCCATGTATCATGGGCAAATGTTTCTCGTAATTCTTTCATAGGTCAGCCTCCTCCATCTTTTGTCTCAGAGCTGTGTAGACCCCATTTTCCTTTGACAATTCTTCAGGAGTTCCCTGTTCAACCAATCGGCCGTGATCCATAACCAAAACATAATCCATTTCATTTATCCAGTGGAGCCGATGAGTGGCAAAGAATACTAAGTGATTATTGAAAACCGGTAGAATATCTTTTTTCAAAGCTACTTCAGTTTCAATGTCCAAATGGGCAGTTGGTTCATCAAAAATCAAAACTTTTCTTGATGTATCCAGGAAAGCTCGTGCCAAAGCAATTCTTTGAGCTTGGCCCCCACTAACCTCTCTGGCACCTTCACCTATCATAGTATCCAAGCCATCTGGCAAGGTTGCTATAAAGTCGGTAAGTCCTGCGCGATTTGCGGCAGTCTGCACTTCTTCTTTAGTTGCTTTTTGGACATAAAACGAAATGTTGTTGGCCAAAGTATCATGAAAAATGTATGGGGCTTGAGGAATATAAAGAAAGTTTTTCTGCCAGCTCTGTTGATCCAAATGTGGCAGAACTTGGCCATTAATGGAAACTTTATTGGGATCATCCGGAGATAAGAATCCAGCTATCAAATTAATTAAAGTTGTTTTACCAGAACCAGATTCACCAATAATTCCAATTTTTTTAAACCCAGAAACATCAAAAGAAACTCCAGTTAGCGATTTCTTTTTTGATCCCCGGTGAGTAAAATCAAGGTTATCAAACTTGAGGTCTGAATTTTGATCCCAGGTGAAATCTTTAAGAACTTTACGATCTTTGACTTCAGGTTCTTTTAAAACATCTAAAACCGCCGTTAAAGCATTTTTACCGTTTAAAGTGGCGTGATAATCATTGGCAAAATTTCTAATAGGTAAGAAATAATCCGGCGCTAAAACTAGAATTGTTAAAGCTGGTAGCAATGGAACTTTGCCATACATCAAATCAAAACCTAGTAAAACGGCAACAACCGCAATTGAAAGAGTGGTAAAGAAATCCAGCGCAAAAGTAGAAGTTAAAGCAATAACCAAAGTTGACATTGTTTCTTTACGATAAGATTCACTAACTTCATAAACGTTATTGGCATATTGTTTGGAAAGTCCTAATTGTTTGAGGGTTGGTAATCCTCTTAGTGTATCAACAAAATGATTAGATAAACGAGTGTATCCTTCGTACTGACGATCAGCTTTTGCTTGAGCAGCCAGGCCCAAAATAATCATGAATAAAATAATAACTGGGTAAATTATGAAAAGAAACAGGACCTGCCAAATATTCAAATAAGCTATGTAAAGCAAAATCAGCCAAGGTGTGATGCTCATATCCATCATTTTAATGATAACAAGCATTAAATAAGTTTGGACTTGATCAATTCCCTCAAGGGCCATGGTAACCACATTACCAGTCCCCCGTTTTTCAACCTCAGCCGGACCGAGTCGAAAGATTTTTGCCATCAGGTTTTTCCTCATATCCCCAGTAATCTTTTCAACTGACGGATATAGGAAACGATTTTCTCCCATTGTGAATAAATGTCTTGCGGCAAATGCAATCCCGAAAATAACCGTTGGGACCAAAATTGTCGAAAGAGCTTGGATATTCCATAAATTAACAATTGCCACAGAGAGATATCTTCCCTGGATGATAATTGCTAATGCCTGAATGAAGATCATGATGCCAATAACTGCAGCATTTTTCTTCATTCCTGGCAAATCAAATAATCGTTGATCAATCAAAAGATTCAACTCCCAACATTGAAAATAGATTTTGGATAATTATATTTTCTACAATCTTTATCTTACTATTTATTTCACAATTTTCCGAGGTTATTTTGATAATTCATTAGGAATAATATTTATTAAAAAACAAAATTTGGAATAACTTCCTAGAGTTAAACCAAAAAAACGCAATTAGCCAAATTAAGGTTAATTGCGTATTTTTAGTTTAGCCTGCGAAAGCTGAATCTCGTCAAACTAAGCTTCTTGTTTAGGAGAACTAAGACGTTTGTAAAATACCCAGTAACTCCAAATGAAGTAAATTAAGACAATTGGCAAAATGCAGAATGTCAAAATAGTCATCAAATGAAGGGTATATGGTGAATTAGAAGCGTTTTGAATCAAAATTGAGTTAACGTTTCCTTTACCAATCATAACTCTTGGGAACAAGCCGTTGAAGATCAATACAACAACACTGATTAACGAAAGACCACTGCAGATGAATGAACCCCAATCAGATTCTTTAAATGCCAAGTACCATGCCAATAATGTTAAGACAACCAAAACTGCCAAGATACTTAACGTAGTTGCAAAATGATATTTGAAAAAGTCAGTTGTAAAGTAAAGCAAGATGGCAAAGACAACTTCACCGGCAACAAGGACAGGATACAAAACCTTTGTCCATTGTTGAGCTCTTGCTCTTAAATCGCCAGAAACTTTCAAACGAATGAAGTTTAACCCGTGAAGTAAGCAAAGAATTGAAACGGCAACGCCGCCAACAATTGAGAACCAGTTTACATATGTTGTAAATGTTCCATAAATGTTACCTTGTTTGTCCAAAGGTACTCCTTGAATCATGCTGACAAACATCATACCAAATAAGAATGCAGCACAGAAACTGCCAATAGTAGCAGCCCATTCCCAAAATTTCTTCCAGGTCTCGGTCTGCATGTTTGCTCTAAATTCAAAGGCAACTCCTCTAAAAATCAAGGCGACCAAAATTAAGAACAAAACAATGTAATAACCTGAGAACAATGAAGCATACCACATTGGGAAGGATGCAAACATTGCACCACCAGCAGTAATTAGCCAAACTTCATTTCCATCCCAGTGAGGTCCAATGGTTTGGATAATGGTGTTTCGTTCTGCTTCGTTTTTAGCAAAGGAACGAATTAGCATTCCGACACCAAAGTCAAATCCTTCTAGGAAGAAGAAGCCGCTAAACAAAACTCCAATTAACAAAAACCAAATAAATTGAAGACTAGTCATTCTTAGCCGCCCCCATTTCATAAGGATCTTTCTCATCTTTGTCGTTACCAGCATCAGTTGAATATGCATTAGCTTCAACCGAATCAGGCCCAGCTTTAAGAACTCGGTGACTGAGAATAATCATAACGGCACCAAGTGAAGCAAAGATCAAGAAGTAAACAATATTGGTAAATAGTAATGAACCAACAGTTGAGGTTGGTGAAACCGCATCAGCAATTGTCATCAATCCATAAACAACCCATGGATATCTACCAAATTCAGTAATGAACCAACCACAGGTATTAGCAATAAATGGCAGCCATAGGCAAAGTCCCAAAATGTATAAGAACCATCTTTGTCTCATGATCTGCTCAGATTGCTTGCGGTTGAAAATCAAACCAACAATAGCAACTAAAATAAAGAGCATACATGAAACGGCCATAATTCTAAAGCTGTAGAACAAAGTATTTGCCGGAACATAATAATTCTTGGTTGTGTTCTGTTTGTTATCATACTTTGCTTGAAGCTCTTGATTAATGGTATGTGAACCCTTAAGAGTTCCGCTCATCTTGTGATAACTCAAGATATTCAAAACATGTGGAATGTTAATAAATGTCTGAGTATTGTGGTTACTTGGATCAGTGTATGAAAATGCTGCCCAATCACCAGCTTGAGTGGAATCTTTAGACAAACCTTCCATAGCGGCAAATTTCATTGGTTGGTTGTTAATCAAGAATCTGGTCTGAGTATCACCGCTCCAGATGGAACCTAAACCAGCAATTAATCCAACAATCAAACCAATTTTAAGTGACTGTCTGTAAAATGCTTCGTGGTCTTTCTTCAAAAGCCGCCAAGCAGAACAGCCAGCAACAACAAATCCGGCAGTTAACAAGGCACCAAAGATAACATGAGGAAATTCATTCCAGAGTTGTTGGTTCTTTATAACGGCCATGAAACTAGTTAAACGAATCCGGTGGGTTCCTGAATCAATTACATAACCTACTGGGTTTTGCATGAAACTGTTAGCTGCTAAAATCCAAAGTGCGGAAAGTGAAGAGCCAAAAGCAGTTAACCAAATGAACAGACAGTGAATTCCTTTATTAAATCGATCCCAAGTAAACATCCAAAGACCAATAAAGGTGGATTCAAGGAAGAATGCTGCCAAAGCTTCAATGGCAAGTGGTGCACCAAAGACATCACCCATGAACCTAGAATATTCGGACCAGTTCATCCCAAATTGGAATTCCTGAATAATACCAGTTACAACTCCAACGGCGAAACTGTAAAGGAACATTTTTCCCCAAAATTTAGTCATGTTCTTGTACATATCATTTCCTGTAGAAACATAGCACGTTTCCATAATGGCAACGACTACCCCCATTCCAATTGAAAATGGAACGAAGAAGAAATGGAACACCGTTGTCATCGCGAATTGAAATCGTGACAAGAACAGCATTGACAAGCCTAAATTCAACATACGTAAACCCCCTTCTTACAAATAATTGCAATCACAAAATGTGAAATAATTCGCTTGCGACTTTATTATACATTCGATTACAAATTTTGTAATGCATTTGTGATTAAAAACCATAAAAGAAAAAGACTACCAAAATAGACTTTTCCTTATAATACCCCTATACTTAAATTGGTTACTGGATTTAAAATAGTAAGTAAATTATCAGTTAACAAATATTTTCTAAGGGGGAAAGTTATATGACTAAACACATCGTCATAGTAGGGGCTGGTTTCACTGGTGTCCTTGCAGCTAAGCTATTATCCAAACATTACAAAAATAATTCTAACGCCGACATCACCCTAATCGACCGCCATTCCTACTTCACTTATTTAACCAGAATTCACGAAGTGGCAACCGATCGAGTTCCAGCTGAAAGTGTCCAGTACGATTTACATCAACTGTTTAATAAAAATCCCAACGTTCATCTTGTGACTGATTTCGTTAACAAAATCGACACAGATAATAAGAAGGTTATTGGTGAACACGGACAATACGACTATGACAGTATCTTAATTAGTTTGGGTGGTGAACCCAATGATTTTGGAACTCCAGGAGTCAAGGAAAATGGTTTTACCCTTTGGTCTTTGGAAGATGCGCTTAAATTAAAGACCCACATTGAAGACACGATTGCGGCTGGCGCAATTGAGCGCGATCCAGAAATTCGCAAACGTGAATTAACCTTAGTTATTTGTGGTTCCGGATTTACTGGCGCTGAAACCATCGGTGAATTAATTGATTATCGAAAAACACTTGCTAGAGAAAACAAGATTGATCCATCCGAAATTAGAATCATGCTGGTTGAAGCAGCACCGACAATCATTAATATGTTGAGTCGGCCAAATGCTAAAAAAGCTGAGGATTTCTTAACTAAAAACGGCATCGAAATCAAGACCGGTGCCATGATTACCAAAGTTGATGAACACCAAGTTGAAATCAAAGATTCCGATCCAATTTCAACCGATACGTTGGTTTGGACTGCCGGAGTTAAGGCAAGTTCAATTGCTGATAGTTTTGGTATTGATGCTGGCCGTGGTGGTCGTTTGATCGTTAATAAATATCTCCAGGCTAAGGGTTATGAAGATCAAAGCTTTTACATTGCGGGTGATGACGCCAACGTTACTCAGGAAGGGGCGCAACGGGCTGTTCCCCAGACCGCTCAGGAAGGTGAATCCGAAGCAAAGTTTGTTTCTCACAATATTGAAGCAGACATTGATGGGAATAAAAACTACAAAGAATTTAAAGATGAGAATAAGGGCTTTGTTGTTTCCTTTGGATCCCATTACGGAATTGCTCAGATTTTAAAGAATACTTCGCTTCATGGTTGGATTGCTACCATTGCTAAACATGGTAGTAACATGGTTTACTTCTGGAATATCAAATCTGGTCGTTCAATTTGGCGTTACATCTTAGATGAATTCTTTAGACCAAACGATAAGCGGACAGTCTTTGGTGATAATACCGCCAAAAACAGCGCAGCACTTTGGAGCGTATTGTTTAGGTTCTTACTTGGTGCAGCCTTCTTCTTTGATGGCATGGCTAACATGCACGGAAGTGGCTCAACCTTAATCACTGGCGTTGGTGGCTTTGCAGCCGCTTGTGAGTTGAGCCTTGGCTGCTTTATGTTCTTTGGTTTGTTCACTTCGATTGCTAGTTTCTTGATGATCATATTACTTCTGTTCTGCCCAATTACTTGGCCTATGACTTGGATTCTAATCGGTGGATCATTGGCATTAATGAATGGTGCCGGCAGATCATTTGGCCTTGACCATTGGGTTATTCCAGCAGTCTTTAGAAGCTGGGGTAAATCTCGCTATGGCACGCCAAAATCACTTTATAATGACAAACCAAAAGATTAATTTAGAAAAATCAAAAAGCGTTGGGAATAAAAATTTCCAGCGCTTTTTTTATCTCTTCTATACTAATAAAGCATCTTAATATTTTAAGTATTATGATTTGGCTTAATTCCTAAGTGAAAGGCAACTGCTCCGCCCATAAATCTTTCAAAGTAAACTTGAGCAAGACCTTGAGCCTCAAAAAGTTTTTTTAGTTGCGGCGCAGTGAAGAAACCTGTAGCAGTTTTTCTCAAATAAGAGTATTCCTGAAACTTATTTGATGCCAACTTGGTTAAAACCGGAACAACTTTGAAATAAGCCTGCCAACCGGTTTTTAAAATCGGGTTGGCCGGAATCGAAGTTTCCAAGCAGGCAACTTTTCCGCCTGGCCGAACCACCCTAATCATTTCAGAGATCACTCGACTTGCATCCGGAACATTTCTTAAGCCAAACCCGATGGTGGCAACGTCAAAAGAATTATCGGCATATGGCAAATTCATAACGTCACATTTTTTTAAAGTTACTTCACTATTAAGCTTGTATCTGTCAACCTTATCTTGCGCAATCTGCAACATTTTTTCACTTAAATCTAACCCAGTCACATTTCCACTTGGACCAACTTTTGAGGCCAGATCAATTGTCCAGTCGCCAGTCCCACAGCAAAGATCCACTGCATTTTGGCCTGGTAATACATTCAGCTGTTCCATGACTTTTTTGCGCCAGCGCCTATGAAAGCCTAAACTTATTAAGTTGTTCATCGAATCGTAATTCCCGGCAATATTATTAAATATTGATTCAACCTTGGATTCTGGAGTATTATTTGTAATTGACATAGTTTTTATCCCTATCGTTTTAATAATTTATTTACCTATACGCGTGGTGCTAGTTAAA
>DIDF01000030.1:34311-41618 GCA_002418005.1 Lactobacillaceae bacterium UBA5807 | reverse complement strand
TTTAAGACGGACCCTAATAAAACTTTTTAAATAATCAGCCCTCCCAAAAAACTTTCCGTTATTTCTGAAGGCTTTTTTGGTATAATTTTTAAAAGGAAAAAAGAATTTGATAATACAAAACCGTTTTTATTCAGTAAAACGAAATTTTGGAGTTGGTCAGGGCAATTAACTTTAAGTTAGAAATTGCTTAAAAGCCTTGATGGCTCTTGCTTTTCCACTCTTTCTAATCTAAACTGGTATGTAGTCGTGAAACATCTCTGTTTCACATTTAGGAGTAAAAATTTGAATAACGAACAATTTATCCAAGCACTAAAGGATCATGGAATAACGATTTCTGACCGGCAGATGATGCAGTTTGATCTTTATTTCGAAACACTGGTTGCTGCAAATCAAAATGTTAACTTAACCACAATTACCAAACGGGGCGACGTTTTTTTAAAGCACTTTTACGATTCCCTTACCCCGGCATTTTTTGTTTCAGCTTTGAAAACAGATTCTTTAAGTCTTTGTGATGTTGGTGCTGGGGCTGGATTTCCCAGTATTCCTTTAAAGATAATGTTTCCTAAACTGAAGATTACGATTGTCGATTCTCTTAACAAACGAATTCATTTTTTAAAGCAGCTGATTGCCGATTTGCAGCTCAGTGAAGTTACTCTTTTTCATTCTAGGGCCGAAGAGTTTGGGGCTAAACATTCTTCTCACCGTGAAGCATATGATGTCGTTACTGCCAGAGCAGTTGCCAGATTGTCTGTTTTAAGCGAATTTTGTTTGCCATTGGTTAAAGTCGGCGGCAAAATGATTGCGTTAAAAGCCGCCAAAGCCGAAGACGAAATTAAAAATGCCAAACAAGCCCTAAATGTTTTAGGTGGCCGGGTTTCACAGGATAATTCCTTTGAATTGCCGGTTTTAAAGGAACAACGGCATATTATTGTGATTGATAAAATTAAAAAAACACCATCGAAGTATCCAAGAAAAGCTGGAACGCCGGCAAGGGAACCCCTTGGTGAAAATTAGCATCAATATTTAATTTGGAGGGAATTTTATGGGGCAAGTAATTGCTTTTGCTAATCAAAAAGGCGGTGTAGGTAAGACTACTACCGCTGTGAATTTGGGCGCAGATCTTGCAACGCTTGGCCAAAAAGTTTTGTTAGTCGACGCTGATGCACAGGGGAATGCAACTAGCGGCGTTGGAATTGCAAAATCAGATATTCAAAAAGATATTTACGACGTTTTAGTTAATGATGTCCCGATGCAAAAGGTTATTTTACATACTAAGCATCAAGGATTGGATATCGTTCCGGCAACCATCCAGTTGTCCGGAGCTGAAATCGAACTGACCCCAATGATGGCCAGAGAGACAAGGTTAAAGGCGGCAATCGATTCTGTTAGGGATGCGTATGATTTTGTCTTGATTGACTGTCCCCCTTCATTAGGACTTTTAACAATCAACGCTTTTACTTCATGCGATTCAATTTTAATTCCGGTTCAAAGCGAGTATTATGCTCTAGAAGGATTAAGTCAACTTTTAAACACTATTCAATTAGTAAAAAAGCATTTTAATCCGAATCTTAAGGTTGAAGGCGTCTTGTTGACAATGTATGACTCTCGAACTAATCTGGGCGTCCAGGTTAAAGAAGAGGTTCAAAAGTTCTTTAAAGGTCAAGTTTACAAGACGGTAATTCCAAGAAATGTCAGGTTATCCGAAGCCCCCAGCTATGGTTTGCCAATCATTGATTATGATGCCAAATCAAAGGGCGCCAAAAGTTATCTGGAACTAGCAAAGGAGGTGTTGGCAGATAATGGCAAGTAAAAAGAAACCTACTGGACTTGGGCGCGGCATTGAAGCGTTATTTCAAGACAATGCTGTTGATACAAGTAAAGAAGATGTAATTGACATTAAATTAGGTGAAATCAAGCCCAATCCATACCAGCCTCGTCATCATTTTGACCAAAAGGCCCTGGAGGATTTAGCGGTTTCAATTAAAAATTCTGGTGTTTTTCAGCCAGTTATCGTTCGCCAACCCGATCCACAAGTAAAATCCTATGAACTAATCACAGGTGAGCGGCGTTTGCGAGCATCCAAGATTGCGCAAAAAAAGACTATTCCGGCAATTGTTCGTCAAGTAAATGAAGAACAAATGATGGAAGTGGCAGTTCTGGAAAATCTTCAGCGGGAGGATTTAACCACGCTTGAAGAGGCCCAAGCTTACGATACCTTGATGACTAGGTTGAATTTGACCCAGGCTCAAGTTGCCGAAAAATTAGGAAAAAGTCGGCCATATGTTGCTAACTACTTACGAATGCTGGGGCTTCCGGTTGAAGTTAAGAATTTGCTTGATCAGAAGAAACTTTCAATGGGTCAGGCCAGAACACTGCTGTCTGTTAACAATAAGCAGGACTTGATTCAGTTAGCTAAAAAAGCAGTTGCCGATTCCTTGACTGTCAGACAACTGGAAGAGGCTGCGGCAAAGATGAACGGGAGTAAACCGGCGAAAAAAAAGCGCCGGGCAAACCGTAAATCACCGTATGCCAAAGCTGCCGAGAGTCAACTCGAAGAAAAATTTGGCACTTCCGTCTCGGTTTCCAGTAATATGAGGAAAAAGGGTAAAGGCAAAATCGAAATTTCCTATGAGAGTCTCGCAGATCTTAATAGGATCCTGGATATTTTGAACGTTAATTTAAATTAGAAGTGCTTTTTGAGCCGGTTAGACTCCGTGCCATAGCCTAGGTCAACGGAAATCCCGTTTTTGGATTTTTGTTGAGCGTAGCTATAGTTTAGGAGTCTGGCTCAAAAAGCACGACAATGAAGAAGTGCTTTTTAGACCGGTTAGACTCCGTGCCATAGCCTAGGTCAACGGAAATCCCGTTTTTGGATTTTTGTTGAGCGTAGCTATGGTTTAGGAGTCTGGCTCAAAAAGCACGACAACGAAGAAGTGCTTTTTAGACCGGTTAGCTTCCGTGCTATAGCCTAGGCAATCAGAAATCCCGACTTTGGATTTTTGATTGGCGTAGCTATATTTAGGGAGTTGGTCTAAAAATCACGACAGCTGTCAGATAACTGTTATTCGAGCTAGTCAGAAAAGCTTAAAAATGTTACCTAATTATGAAATTGTATAATGAGGTGAAGGGGTGAATCCTATGTATGAATTGAATGATATTGTTGAAATGAAGAAACCTCATCCATGTGGAACTAACCGCTGGCAGATTATCCGTTTAGGTGCTGATATCAAGATCCAGTGTACTGGCTGTGGACATATCGTAATGCTTCCGCGCCGAGAATTTGAACGGAAAATGAAGAAGATTCTAGAAAAAGCAGAAAAATAATTTAAAATTCAGAAAGAAGAGCTTTTAAATGTCATTAACTGCAGGAATCGTTGGCTTACCAAATGTTGGTAAATCAACACTTTTTAACGCAATTACCAAGGCCGGAGCTGAAATGGCCAATTATCCATTTGCAACAATTGATCCAAACGTTGGGATGGTTGAAGTCCCCGACAAACGACTGGATAGAATTCAAGCAATTATTCCAGCTAAAAAAGTTGTCCCAACTACCTTTGAATTCACCGATATTGCCGGAATTGTTAAAGGTGCCAGCAAAGGTGAAGGTTTAGGTAACAAGTTTTTGGAAAATATTCGTCAAGTGGATGCAATTGTCCACGTTGTCAGAGCTTTTGATGATGATAACATCACATCAGTTACCGGTAAGGTTGATCCTGTCGACGATATTGAAACAATTAATCTTGAGTTAGGAATCGCTGATTTGGACGCTGTAAATAAGCGCATTGGCAAGGTCGAAAGAGCAGCAAAAGGCAACGATAAAGAAGCCAAAGCTGAACTTGCAGTTTTGAACAAGATCAAGCCTGTTTTGGAAAAAGGCGGCGCAGTTCGTTCAATTGATTTTGACGAAGATGAACAAAAAATTGTTAAAGGTTTATTCCTGTTAACTTCTAAGCCAGTTTTGTATGTTGCTAACATTGCAGAGGATGATATGGCGGACCCAGAAGGTTCTAAATATTATCAACAAGTTAAGGAATACGCTGACAAAGAGGGCGCCCAAGCAATTGGGATCGCCGCTGAAACTGAAGAGGAAATCGCCGAACTTGATGACGATGAAAAAGCAGAGTTTCTTGAAGCCGAAGGTGTAAAGGAACCAGGCTTAAATCGGCTAATTAGAGCTTCTTACAAGCTTTTGGGACTAGAGACATTCTTCACTGCAGGTGGCAAGGAAACTCGTGCATGGACATATAAGAAGGGTACAAAGGCACCTCAAGCAGCCGGAATTATTCATTCTGATTTCGAAAGAGGATTCATCAGAGCAGAAATAATGTCCTTTGACGACTTGGATAAGCTAGGCTCACCTGCCAAAGTTAAAGAGGAAGGTAAGCTTAGACTGGAAGGCAAGGATTACGTTATGCATGATGGCGATATTGCGGAGTTTAGGTTTAATGTATAGAAGTGCTTTTTGAGCCGGTTAGACTCCGTGCCATAGCCTAGGTCAACGAAAATCCCGGTTTTGGATTTTTGTTGAGCGTAGCTATGGTTTAGGAGTCTGGCTCAAAAAGCAGGACAACGAAGAAGTGCTTTTTAGACCGGTTAGCTCCCGTGCCATAGCCTAGCTAATCAGAAATCCTGATTTTGGATTTTTGATTGGCGTAGCTATAGTTTAGGGAGCTGGTCTAAAAGGCACGACAGCTGCTTAAAAGTTAAAAATAATAATTGATATCAAAAATTTTACAAAAGGGGGCAACAATGTGAGTGATATAGATGAACGAAATCGTAAACGAAATGCCCAGGCCCATCAGGATCGTGACCGAGTAAAAAAAGTGGTCCATTCTCAATTTGATGGTCTTGGATTAACCAAACGAAATAATGATTATATGTTCAAATTCTATACAGAATTAGGCAAAGTAGATAACAAGAAAATTTCCAATGATAAAAAGGCTGCTATTGTCAATCAGATGGTGGCTGATCTTCTGCAAGGCCAAAAGGAAGGAAAAACTGCCCGCAATATGTGGGGTACAGTTGACCAAAAGCTTGAAAATACTGTTAATCCTCCAAAAAAGCCTGCCGAATTTCAAAAAGAAAATTACTGGATCAATGCTTTGTATAATATGATTTTGTTCGTAACAATTTTCTTCTTGATGTATGGAGCAGTTGGTCTGTTTACTCCTAAGACAAAGCAAACTTCGATGGGACTTACTGGCATTATCTTTGCTTCAATTATTGCTGGTTTGGGCATTCCTTTAATGACTGCTTTCTTTACTCCAGGGATGAAGCACCGGTTTAACTTCTGGGTAAGAATCTTGATCATTATTGGTTTTCTAGTAGTTTGGATGGTTGTATTTATGCTGGCAGGATTTATCCCAGCAATCATCAACCCAGTTCTAAATCCAGCTGTTTATCTTGGAATAGGTTTAGCTACCGCTGCGGGTTCATATTTCTTCAAACAGAGGTACCGTGATCGTTTAGCTGGCACCCTGTTCTAATTAAAAACCGGATAATAGTATTAAAATAATACTTATAATTCAGCTTTTAGTGGGAAAAGTCGAACAAATACCTTTATTTAAATAAAAAGTTCGTGTATAATCGAAACAATCTCAATGTTACAGACTACATTAAGATTGCTTTTTTTATATTCACGATTAGAACTCACTCATAAATGTTGATAGTCTGAGCTATCCGTGTTATTTTATTAAGCAATCAAATTAAAAAGGAGCGAGATTGATGGCAAACTGGGATAATAAGTTTGGTAAAAAAGGTTACACATTTGATGATGTTTTGCTAATTCCTGCAGCAAGTGATGTGCTTCCAAATGAGGTTGATCTTTCTGTAGATTTGGCCGATAACATTCATTTGAATGTGCCTTTTATCAGTGCTGGAATGGACACAGTGACTGAATCAAAGATGGCAATTGCAATGGCAACTTGTGGTGGCCTTGGAGTTATTCACAAGAATTTAAGTATCGAGGACCAAGCTCAAGAAGTTGCTAAGGTTAAGGCAGTTAAGAAGACTGACGATATGCCACTTGCAGCTGTTGATGATAAGGGTAGATTAATTGTTGCAGCAGCCGTAGGGGTTACTTCCGACACTTTTGAAAGAGCCGAAGCTTTGTTAAAGGCTGGCGCTGATGCAATTGTTGTTGATACTGCCCATGGCCATTCTGCTGGTGTTTTAAGAAAAATTGCCCAGATTCGCGATCACTTCCCACTAATCACTTTAATTGCTGGTAATGTGGCAACTGGTGCCGCAACTGAAGCTTTGTTCCAAGCCGGCGTTGATGTTGTCAAAGTTGGAATTGGCCCTGGCTCAATTTGTACTACTAGAATTGTTGCTGGTGTTGGTGTTCCTCAGCTGACTGCGGTTTATGATGCAGCCGAAGTTGCCAGAAAGTGGAACAAACCAATCATTGCCGATGGTGGTATCAAGTATTCCGGTGATATCGTCAAAGCTTTGGCAGCTGGTGGTAATGCCGTTATGCTCGGCAGTATGTTTGCCGGCACCGATGAAGCTCCTGGTGAAGTCTTCACTTATGAAGGCAGAAAGTACAAGTCATATCGTGGCATGGGTAGTGTTGGCGCCATGGAACAACAACATGGTTCAGCTGATCGTTACTTCCAAGGTGGCGTAAATGAAGCCAATAAGCTGGTTCCTGAAGGAATTGAAGGCGAAGTTAAGTACAAAGGATCAGTTAAGGATATTATTTTCCAGATGAAGGGTGGCCTTCGTGCTGGAATGGGTTACACCGGCTCACATAATATTCAAGATTTGATTGACAACGCTCAGTTCGTCGAAATTTCAAATGCTGGCCTTAAAGAATCTCATCCACATGATGTTACTATTACTAAGCAGGCTCCTAATTACAATTAATAATTATTATTAAGATTAAAGTTGCGACAAAATTCATTTTTGGCGCAACTTTTTTGTTAGACCTTTTTTAATTAATAGAACTGGAAAGCTTTTGGATAGGCTGATTTCTCGATCTTAGGTTATGGGATTCAAAGTGATCGTTTTCCCACTATGTTTGATGCAGAAATATTTATAAATTGATGAATCCAGTGTAAAATTAAAGCTGGAAATGAGTTGAGTGATTTTAGAAAGCGGTGAGCTTTGTGAGTGAAGAAAAGCACGACGATTTACGACCCCACACATTTTTTAAAATGGACCCAGGCATTCAGGGCAATTGTCCGCGATGTGGTAAGCCCATGCGAATAAGCAAAGGAATGAACCGCTGTCCAAATTGCGGCTACATTTTTAAATCAAATTTGAAGGTTAAGTAATTAGAGCGAGACTTGAACCGGTTAGCTTCC
>DIDF01000030.1:10534-34305 GCA_002418005.1 Lactobacillaceae bacterium UBA5807 | reverse complement strand
GGTTCAAGTCTTGCGTTTCAGCTAAAGAAAATTAAATCCGCCTTAAAATCCATGTTTATTTGGGCAGCCTGGCTCTTGCTAAAAGTTTTGTTCTATAATAAAACCTAATAACTTCAGTTAATTCAGGTGAAAAAACTCGTGGAAAAATCCTTATCTAGAGAATCAAATTGGAAATCCGATATTTCGGTTTTTCTACTTGGCATGTGTGCTTTGCTTAATCTTTATTCGACTCAACCAGTTTTGAAGAAACTTGCTGAGCAATTTAGTGTTTCTTTAAATAGCTCGGCTTTGACCATTAGTATGACTACTTTAGGGGTGGCAATTACTGCACCAATTGCGGGTTCGATTTCCGATCGGATTGGCCGACGGAAGGTTATGCTGGCAGCAATTTTGGCAATGATTTTAGCCACTTTCTTAAGTATGTTTGCGCCATCTTTTTGGCTGCTCCTGTTTGGACGATTGGCCCAAGGAATTGCGACCCCATTTGTTTTTGCGGTTGCCGTCGCTTACATTAATGAAACTTTTCCTTTAAACCAAGCTGTTCGATTAAATAGTGTTTATGTTGCAGGGACGGCTTTTGGTGGCTTTTCCGGGCGATTCTTCTCTGGGATGTTCTACGATTTCTTTAAATCAGTGGCGGCCACTTTTGTTCCGTTAGTTTTAATTTTGGGAATTGCATTTTTTGTTACTTTGAGGTGGCTGCCAGTAGATCCTAACTTTGTCGCAAATAAATCGCGCCAAAATGTTTGGATGGGGATGGCCAAGCACCTGAAGGATTGGCGAATTTTATTCACCTGCTTTGTTGGTATGAGCCTGCTTTTCCAACAAGTGTCATCATTTACATTTGGCTCGTTAAGAATGCAAGAATCACCGCTAAATTTAAATACGTTTGAAGTTGGCCTGGTCTTTATTGTTTTCTTAGTGCCATCGGTTTTAACACCATTTATTGGAAAATTAATTTTAAAAATTGGTATTAGCAAAGCATTTATTATTACTACTGGTATTGGTTTAGCTGGGCTTTTATTAAGTCTCGTGCCAAATATTTGGCTGATGATTTTGGGATTAACTGCTTCGTGTGTCGCCGTTTTTGCCGGGCAAAGCTGTGGGTTACAATTTGTTGGTCAACATGTTAAAAGCAATAAGTCGACAGCCGTTGGAATTTATCTCACATCATATTATCTTGGAGGAACCATTGGCGGGATATTACCGGCACCGTTTTTTAATCACTTTGGTTGGCCCAGCACGGTGTTACTAATATGGATTGTGTCATGTTTGGCAATCTTTATGGCGCTTTTGGCATGGCGAGGCAAGAATTTTAAAAATAAAAGAATTAATTGACTGTTTTATTGGTTGGAGGAAAAATTATGATTAATAAGGGTTACATATTTCATGGATATCATTCCGGACCGGATGCAAACTGGTTCCCTTGGCTAGAAAAACAAGCAAAAGCTAAGCTGGGAATTAATCTGACTAGATTGTCCCTGCCAAATCCTAATGATCCTAATGTTAAAGAGTGGGACGCATATGCTGATCAACACGCCCCGGCAGAAGACAATTTAGTAATCATTGGCCACAGCCTAGGAGTAATCGCGGCATTACGATATATCAATCAACATGATATTAAGCACGCAAGAGTAATTTTAGTTTCTGGGTTTGATGAACATTTGCCTTTATACCCAGAGTTGGATCTCTGGATTGAAGATCCAATCAAATATGCTGATTTAAATAAAAAAGTTGACAAGGCAACGGTATTTACTGCTGTTGATGACTTGATTGTACCTTATCCATATGCTCTAGCGGTTGCTCGCCATCTTCAAAGCAAGGCAATTTTGTATCCAAAAGGTGGCCATCTGAATAAAGAAGATAATAATATGACCACTTTTCCTGATTTACTTGAAGAATTAACAAAAATGGTAAAAGACTAGACCAATTTTTTGTGACTATTTTGATTTTGTTATGATAATATAGTAGGGTTAATAAAAAGGTTTTAATTTAATCAAGCAAAGTGAACGCCCGGGCATTTCTTTAATGTTCGGGTTTGTATATAATAGAAGTAGAACTTTCCATCGAAAATAAATTAGTAATGAGGTTGACAATATAATGAAAATTTTAGTTGTTGATGACGATAAGGAAATTGCTCAGTTACTTGAGATATATATCAAGAACGAAGGCTACGAACCTGTATCGGCATATAGCGGCCAAGAAGCTTTAACAAAACTAAGGACTGAATCAGATATCGGTTTGATGATTCTTGATATTATGATGCCCGGCATGAATGGGATCGAAGTTATCAAGGAAGTAAGAAAAGATTCACAAATCCCAATCATTGTCTTGTCTGCAAAATCAGAAGACATGGACAAAATTCAAGGATTGATTAGTGGCGCCGACGATTATGTTACCAAGCCATTTAATCCGCTTGAAGTGATGGCCAGAGTCAAATCCTTATTAAGAAGAGCAGAGGATCACGTAACCGATGATACCCCAGACGTTTTGGATATTGGCCCGTTGACAATCAATAAAGATTCTCATGAAGTCAAAACAATCGCCGGCAAGCCAATCCAATTAACTGCTTTAGAATTTGGAATTTTATATCTGTTGGCAAGCCATCCTAACAGAGTATTTTCTGCTGATGAAATATTTGAAAGAGTATGGCGGCAGGAAAGTATTGTCTCCGCAAAAACGGTTATGGTCCACGTAAGTCATTTGAGAGATAAGATTGAAGAAGCTACCAATGGTGAAAAAGTAATTGAAACCGTGTGGGGTGTCGGGTATAAGATAGAAGAACACTGAGTGCGACAAGGCGCGGGTGAGGCTGTAGCACAGGTGCCTCATGTTGGAAAAACCAGGTTTTGGTTTTTTGCAACATGAGGTGCTGTGCATAGGCCTCAGAGCCGTCGCCAAATAGGCTAGACACTTCGTGGTCGTCGGAGCACGTTACCACTATGTAGCCCGAAGTGAATACTCTATACCGAAAAATTCCGTCTTTGGATTTTTCGATATAGGCTGTTGGCTTAAGACCTTAGCTCCTTTGGAGTACTTTTATAATAATTAATCCTATTATCCAAAATAAAAAGGAATATAAATCGTGAAATTAACAGGACGCGAAAAAACTGAACTAATTTTGGAGGGTATCATTACCGTTATTCTCCTTTTACTCCTTAATTTGTCAATTATCGTTTTGATTAACCAATCGATAGAAACTAACCCCGGTCTTCGCGACGGGATTTTTATCATCAAAAAATCAATTGTTATTGGCCCAAATCATTTGCAGATCTGGAGCTGGGAGAATATTTTTATTTGTTTTCTATTGGTTTTTGACGCCGCGGTGGTTTATTGGCGATTGATTCGGCGATATCATCAGATTCAACTGCGCCATATTATTCGCGAACTGCACTATATTGCTAATGGGCATTTGGATCACCGGATTGATTTTCATTTTAAAGGCAATACTCAATCGGTTGTTGATAGTATAAATGCTTTAGTTGACAGTGTTATTAAGTCAATGGATGAAGAAAGATCAATTGAAAATTCTAAGGACGAACTGATAACCAATGTCAGTCATGATTTGCGAACCCCGCTGACTTCTATTTTGGGATATTTAGGTCTAATTCAAGATAAGCAGTATCACAATGAAGAAGATTTACTCAAATACGTTCAGATTGCTTTCTTTAAGGCTCAACAAATGAAATCTTTGGTTGATAATCTGTTTGAATACACTAAAGTTAAGCAGGCCAGTACAAAACTTTCGATTAACAATATTGATTTGATCCAAATGATGGAACAGTTAGCCGCCAGTTTTGGTTTGGAAGCTCGAAAGCATGGAATGGATATTACTGCTGCTGAAAGTTCCCATCCAATTATGATTGAGGCTGATGCTGAAAAGTTGGGGCGAGTTTTCAATAATCTTATTTCCAACGCTATGAAGTACGGCAAAGGCGGTCATAATATTTATCTTGAAGCCAAAAAGCTGAATGATAAAGAAGTTCAAGTTAATGTTTCCAATGATGGTCCGCGAATTCCAAAAGAAGCTTTGAACTTAATCTTTGAACGATTTTATCGAGTTGAGGAATCACGAAATAAAGATACTGGTGGTTCTGGCCTTGGCCTGGCAATTACTCAAAGTATCATTGACTTACACGGCGGTTATATCAATGTCACCTCAAATGATAAGTTAACCACTTTTGAGATCCACTTGCCGATAAAACACGGCAATAGATTGACCAAAAAAGAAAATGCTGATTAGAAAGCTGTAAACTAATGAAAATTAGAATAAAAAGTCTATTTTTAACCTTACTGGTGTTAATTTGTTCTTTTGTCAGTGTTCAGGCGGTTTTTGCCTCTGCTAATCCAGTAGCCGGACAAAATCAGTTAAAGATTCAAGCCAATGGGGTAATTGCTGCAGATGCTAAAACCGGGCAAATCTTATACCAAAAGAATATTGATCAGCCAATGGCGATTGCTTCTGTGTCAAAGTTAATGACGATTTATATTACTCACCAAGAAATTAATCAAGGAAAATTAAAATGGAGTTCTAAAGTCAAAATTACCAAGGATATAGCAGCTCTGAGTCGAGAATCTGGTGTCACCAACGTTAATTTGGTGGCAGGCAAATCGTATTCAGTTCAAGAATTGACCAAAGCAGCATTAGTCGGTTCGGCTAATGCTGCCGCAATGGCTTTGGGCAATAAAATTGCTCAAACTCCCGCTAAATTTGCCCAGCTAATGAATCATACTGCCAAAAGTATTGGCCTTCAAAAAGCATTATTTTACAATGCCTGTGGGTTAACTAATAAGATGGTTCTTGGACTTGGTTTGAAGAATGTTAAGAGTAATGCCGAAAACCTGATGACAACTCAAGACGTTGCCATTCTAACTTCAAAACTTCTCAAGGATTTTCCAAGCATTACCAAAATTACATCAATGCCCAATACTAAATTTGCCGGCCAGTCAGTTGCTGGCCATAATCAACTTCTTGGCAATCAGCCTTTGATTGCTAAAGGGGTAGTGGTTGACGGGTTAAAGACTGGGACTTCTGATAAGGCTGGTGCTTGTTTTGTTGGTACTGCAGAAAAGCAGGGCAAGCGAATTATCACGGTTGTGCTTCATGCCAGTAATAAAAATGCCAGTGACCCAGCCCGATTCGTTCAAACAGAAAAGTTAATGCATTACATATTTACCGAAATGGTGCCCAAACAAATCAATATGGGTTCTTCTTTAAATGGAGTTGCCTCTGCTAGTGTTCCCAATGGTAAGCGGGTGACAGTTCCTCTGGTGGTATCACAAAATACATGGGTTTGGGTAAATAAAAGTTTATCTCCTCAGATTTCGGGTAAATTTTTAACCAAAACTTCTAAGCTTTCAGCGCCAGTTTTTAAAGGAACTCATGTCGGTCAGGCCCATGTTCTTGTGAATTCCAAATCCGTAAGTTATTTAAGAACATTAACCAGTGAAATTTCTTTAAAAACCAAGAGTACGATGCCAAAAGCAAATATTTTTGTTAGGGTTTGGCGAGCAATTACCAGTATTTTTTAAAAAGTTATTTTTTGTAGGTGTTTATTAATTTATTAATATTTAATATAATGGTGGTTGGATTGTTTTTGAAATTTAACCTGATTACCAGATTGTTCGTTATGGATTTCTTGGGGGAATATTTTTGGCGACAAAAAAGATCGGCAAATTAAAAACAAATGACATACCGTATTGGCGGTTGATTCTAGATGTTTCATTGCCAGTTGATTTGAGCTATATTCCGATTGGTTTGGCTTGCGGAATTTTGCTTAACGCTTCGGGATTTAATACTATCAATACATTTTTAGTTTCAATTTTGGTATTTTCCGGTGGCGCTCAGTTTATGATTGCTTCATTGCTGGCTACCAGTGCCCCGATGTATTCAATTGTTATTATGATGTTCTTTCTAGAACTCCGATATGCATTACTTGGATCTAGCTTATCTAAGTATCTGCACGGGCAATCAGCGTGGTTCACTTTCTTTTTTGCCTGTTCTATGAATGATGAAAATTATGCCCTTAATTATTTGAAGTTTTCTACTGATAAAAAATTTGCTCCCAAAGATGCGATTAAAGTGGAACACGTTACTTTATTGATTTGGACGATTAGTAATGTAATTGGTAGTTTAATCGGCAGTGCCATTCACATTGATTTAACTGTGGTTCACTTTGCCCTGACAGCATTATTCCTTTATATGATTGTGGTTCAGTTGAAAAATCGTCTTCTGCTTTCGATATCCGTTCTTGCCGGGATTGTTGCGGTTATATTCATGGCAATTACCAAATCTACTTTGGGATTGGTAATATCAACGATAATCGCTTCACTTACTGGGTTTGCAATTGAAGCGAGCTTAAGAAAGCGTAGGCCAAAGAGCCGCTGGCTTAAAACGTTTAAGAACCCTGGAGGAACTCCAGAAGAAGACATTGACGAGTAGGAGCTTTTGATATGGAATGGTCATCAACCCAACATTTTTGGCTAATTATACTTTGCTTTTTCGTGGCATTTGGTCCTCGATTTATTCCACTTAGTTTTTTTCGAACAAGAAAAATTCCATTGTGGTTTAACGAATGGATGAGATATGTCCCAGTATCGCTCTTTACTGCGTTGGTCTGCAAAGATTTGTTTATTGATGATAATTTCAATATTTCTGTGGTTGGTAAAGCTCCAGAATTGGTCGCCGCTTTGTTGGTGATTGGAATTGCTTATTGGACAAGATCAATGGCAATATCGGTAATTGCCGGTTTGGTAGTTGTATTCACATTAGCAGTATTTATATAGTTACAGTCAAAAAGCCTTGGATATTTATAATATCCAAGGCTTTTATGTTTATTACAGAGAAATCGTTGCTTTACCCAATTTTTGAATTAGTTCCATATTTACTGAGTAGTCAACGGGGCAAACAATTACACTGACACTAGCATCCGAGGCGATTGAATCTTTCAATGATTCAACCAGGTCTTTTCTGCTGGATACCATATGGGGTTTTGCACCAAAGGATTCCGCATATTTAAGAAAATCGGGATTACCAAAATCAACTTCAGAATGATGACCCATTTCCATATCCATTTTCCATTTGATCAAACCATAGGCTTTATCAACCCATAGCAAAACGGTAATTGGAATATGATAGCGAACCGCAGTTTCTAGCTCTTGAGAATTCATCATAAAGCTGCCATCTCCCATGACAGCAAGAATATGCTTATCTGGTTTAGCCAGTTTGGCACCGATTGAACCTGGTAGTGACCAAGCCATAGTGGAAAGACCATTATCAATCAAGCAAGTATTGGGCATGTATGTTTGATAAAGGCGAGCCATCCACATTTTGACTGCGCCGGTATCAACTAAAACAATTCCGTCTTCATCGACAGCTTCTCTTGTGGCAGTGACAATCTGTTGAGGCTTGAGGGGAACTTGACCCTCTTTTTTGCCAATTTTCAATTCTTGTTGGACTGCTTGTTTAATATGTGCGCCAAATTTAGGAGCTTTGAAGTCTTTAAGCTCTTTTTCCAAAGCAGAAAGGCTACTGAACAAGTTGGCAACAATATTCACGGAAACCGGATAATGTTCATCAGTATCTTCATTAAAGGTGTTGACATGAATAATTGTTTTATCGCCTTTAGGATTGATCCTAATTGGGTCAAATTCTGACAGCTCATAGCCGACGGCCAAAATAACGTCTGCTTGATCAAAAGCAAAGTTTTCGTAATCGTGTTTCATGAAGCCAACAACGCCCAAAGAACTAGGATTTCGGTCATCAACAGCACCTTTTCCCATGAAAGTGGTAGCGACAGGAAGGTTGGTTTGGCGAATAAACTCGTTCATCTTAGCGGAAGCATGTTCGCGAACAACTCCCATTCCAGCCAGAACAACTGGATGATGAGCTTCGCGAATTAACTCGGCAGCCTTTTCAATATCATATTTCCGTGGTTCTGGCTTGCTGTTTGGCATTTTGCAAACTGGTGAATATGTATTTGTTTCCTGGACTTCGACATCCTGAGGGACACCGATATATGTTGGACCTGGACGGCCACTGACTGCTTGATTAAACGCTTTGTTGACAACCTCAGAGCTGGAATCCGCAACATAAATATTATCAGACCACTTGGTAATTGGCTTAAACATGGATCTTAAATCAATAATTTGATGAGATTCTTTATAAATTCTGTTTAACCCCCCTTGAGCAGTGATTGCAATCATTGGGGTTGAATTTGTTTGGGCATCGGCAACGCCAAGCAAAAGATTGATGGCTCCAGGTCCAAGAGTTGCGGTGGCAACTCCTGGATGGTCAGTGAGTCTGCCATAAACATCTGCCATAAAAGAGGCACCTTGTTCGTGTCTTACCAAGATAAATTGGATTTGATCTGACTTGTTTATTTCATCGACTAAATGAATGTTTTCTTCACCCGGAATGCCAAATACGTACTTAACTCCCCGGTCTTCCAATACTTTGACAATTTGTTCTGCGACTTTCAATCTAATCACTCCTTGTTTACTATGCAACGTTTACAATGCAACAATATGATTCTCAGCTTTATTTGTCAATAGAAATTTTAAAGTTTCCACGTAATTTCATTTTTGGAGGCTATGCTATAATAAAACCAATTAAATTAAGGGGATGCTGCAATGAATCTCAACACATTTCCCGGCGATATTGCTCAATATTTTTCCGTGATTCACCGGGCATTTTTGCATGATACTCAACCAAAATACCGAGAATTGTCATTAAACGCGACTAGTGCTTACATATTAGTACGCTTGGCGAAGTACGGGCAAAGTAACCAAAATAACTTGGCAAAATATTTGGTTATTAATAAGGGCCAAGTTACAAGAGAAATTAAACGATTAGTAGATTTAGATTTGGTATCAAAGCAGACAATGACTGAAAATCGAACGGCTAATGTTATAAATATTACTGAAAAAGGACAAAAACTTATTCCTAAGATTGTGGCAATCCGTAATGAATGGTGGCAAGCCAGGCTAAAGAACGAAAAAATCGATGAAAATTCTGGATTCTTTTCCGCAATTACAAGGATTGGTCGCGAGGTTACTGGGCAACCAAAAGAATAAAAGCACGAAAAAGACAATTTCCAAAATTATATCTGGAAATTGCCTTTTTGTTTTTATGTTTTTACATAGTGGAAACGTGCTGCAAGGAGCTGAGGTTTGAAGCCAACAACCTATATCGAAAAATCCAAACTTAGGATTTCTCAATATAGGCAGATTAGCTCACGACCTCAAACCGCTCCTTTCCGCACTCTGGTTGAAATGTACTGCAAGGAGCTGAGGTTTGAAGCCAACAACCTATATCGAAAAATCCAAACCCAGGATTTCTCAATATAGGCAGATTAGCTCACGACCTCAAACCGCTCCTTTCCGCACTCTGGTTGAAATGTGCTGCAAGGAGCTGAGGTCTGAAGCCAACAACCTATATTGAAAAATCCAAACCCGGGATTTCTCAATATAGGCAGATTGGTTCACGACCTCAAAGCGCTCCTTTCCGCACTCTAGTTGAAACGTGCTACGCAGGGCAGGCTCCTGCAAATAAGAACAAAAATTGGATTAAGCCCAGAATCAGGGCTTAATCCAATTTTCGCAACTTATTCTCCGGAGCCTAAACGCTCTGGTGCGCACTCTATTTATACATATACTCCCTAGTCATTGGCATATCATGACCAGAAGGTCCCTTAGTCAACAAATATTGAATAACGTCGATATTTCCTGACTTAAATGATGCAGCACATGCTTGTAAATACAGGTCCCACATTCTTACGAATTTTTCATCGAACATATCAGCTACTTGATCTCTTACTTTTTGGAAATTTTGGTCCCACATTTCTGTAGTTTTTTGATAATGACGTCTTAGTGATTCCATATCTGATATTTGCAGACCATTATCAATCATATGACCAAGATTTTCGGTTAAACCCGGAACGTAGCCACCTGGGAAAATCCACTTATTGATCCAGCCATTTAAGGCGCCACCCTGTTGTCTGGTGATTCCGTGGATCAACGCTACTCCCTTTGGAGCTAAATATTTTGCCACATCAGCAAAGTATTGACCCAAGTTTTCCTTACCGACATGTTCAAACATTCCTACTGAAGTAATGTAATCATACTGTTCATCATCACCAAGTTCACGATAGTCTTCCAATCGCACTTCAGCCACGTCTTGTAAGCCTAATTTTTTAATTTGGGCATTGACGTAATCATATTGTTCCTGGCTTAAAGTAACTCCAACTACGCGGACACTATATTTTTGAGCAGCAGTTAACATTAAAGTACCCCAGCCACACCCAATGTCCAGCAATTTGCGATGAGGTTTGATCGCTAACTTTTTGAGAATATGGTTAACTTTATTTAATTGAGCAGTTTTTAAATCATCATCGGGATGTTCAAAGTATGCGCATGAATAGGTCATGGTTTCATCAAGCCAAAGGCGATAGAAATCATTGCCGATATCATAATGTTCCTGAACATCTTTTTTACTTTCTGCTTCATTGTGAGAAACTTTTGGCAGATAGTTAATCAGTTTACTGTTATGAAAGAAGCTCTTTGGGCTTTCATAGGCAATTGTGATTAAATCTTCGATGCTGCCGTCTATTTGAATTTTTCCATCCATATATCCTTCGCCTAAAGCAATTGAAGCATTTCGGATTACATCACGAATTGGAATTGGTTCCTTAAATGTAACCGTAACGGTTGGATTACCTTTTCCATAAACGGCTGTTTTGCCGTCCCAATAGACAATCTTGACAGCTTTTCCATCAAAAGTGTTCTTAAAAAGTGTCTTGTAGAACTGTTTCTCAAGCATATAGCCAACTCCTTAATTTAAAATATACAAAATTAATTATAACGCTTTTAGAGAAAAGACAACCTGATTGATTCTTTAAATGTCAAAAGCAACATTGATGGTATAATTAAAGGGAAAGTAATTTTAGGAGGGCAACATTTTGAAAAAATGGATGTGGATGGTTATTACCGCAGTCATTGTTCTGTGTGTTGGAGGATACGCATTTGCGCGTCACACAGAAAACGACAAGCTTTATAATCAAGCTATGACTGAAGGTAATTCCCAAATTTCAAAACAAAACTATACATCGGCAGAGACCGCCTTTAATAATGCCCTAAGGTATCGACCTAATGACATTTCGGCAACTGGGCATTTGAGCCAAACTCAATCTTTTGTTTCGGCCCAAGATCAGTTAAATAATTTGCAGTTTACTAAAGCTGAGGACGAGTACCAGTCTGTTGTTAACGAAAAAAATGGCAGCAGTACTTTGGCTTTGAAAGCCAAGTTTCAAGTCAGTTTAATTAAATCTGTTGAAACTAACCGCAACAAGTTTGAAAAAATTTATCAGCAAGCTTTAACTCAAAGCGGGCAAGCTCAGTATCAGATGTCTAATATGACATTGCAATCTCTTTTGAGTAATGCTGATATTCATCAGCCTTACTATAGTGACATTCTACAAAAAGTTAACACTTTGAAGAGCCAAAATGACAAAGCAATCAGCGGGCAAACTACTGGGGTTGCTAATTCGTTTGATCAATCTAATTCCAACTCTAGTTCAAGTTCCAGCAGCAGTGCGAGTAGTAGCAGCGGGTTAACAAGCTCTGAAAAGCAAGCGGCAGCTAATTATCCAGGCAAAAATGAATTTAGTGTCACTAAAGCACAAACTGAACTGAATGGTAAAGTTATTACTCAAAGTCAAATTAATTCTGCCCGCCAACAAATTAAGGCCTCAGGAATAGATGCTAATGCAATGAGTAATCAAGATGTAAGGAATATTATCAAAGGTGCTGCGGCTAATCATCAATCAATCGGCCAGTATGCAAAGACTCACAGATAGAATATAAGGTTTATGGGACTGATCAGAAAACCTATTGTTTTTTGTCCAGTCCTCTTTTATACCTTTTCAATGATAATTAGGTAGGAAGGCAAAGAAATGGGAATATGGCAGAGATTTATTGATAATGTGACCCTAAGAAGATTTTGTGTTCTTCTTTCTGTTGTTTTAATTTTGTATATTTCGCGAAGTATGCTGAGCATTTTTTTGCTGACATTTATATTTAGTTTATTGGTAGTCAAAGCCACTAATTTTATTCGCAGAAGAATAAAAATTCCCAACTGGATAATTGTTGCGTTGATTTATTTAGTGCTTGTTGGCTTGTTAGTTCTCACAATAACTCGGTATGCTCCCCAGCTGATTCAGCAAACAATTAAATCCACTTCGAATCTGATTAAGTTTTATTCCGATCCTGACAATCTTCCTGCAGATGCCACAATTAGACAGATTAATAAAATTGTTGCAGCTAGTGGGGTTATGAACCAACTTAAAGATGGAGTTACTTTGGTTTTGAAGTATTTAACCAGCATTGGCAAGATGGGCATTACTTTGTTCATGTCGATTCTTTTAAGTTTCTTTTTCACTATTGAAAAAGATAGTATGGTTAAATTTTCCAAGAATTTTTTGGATAGTGATTTTGGCTGGTATTTTCAAGACCTTTACTTTTTTGGCGAAAAGTTTGTTCAAACCTTTGGATTGGTTATTGAGGCCCAGTTCTTCATTGCTATCTGCAACACAATTCTGACAACTGCTGTTTTAATCTTCATGCATCTTCCTCAAGTGGCTGTCCTGGCAATTATGGTCTTCATCCTTAGTTTGATTCCTGTGGCGGGAGTAATTATTTCTTTCTTCCCACTTTCATTAATTTGTTATACTGTGGGCGGCTGGCAGGATGTTATTTATTTATTAATAACTATTTTGGTAGTTCACATTATTGAAGCGTATATTCTTAATCCTAATTTTTACTCCTCAAGGACAAATTTGCCGATTTTTTATACTTTTGTGGTTCTGTTAATCGGTGATCATTTCTTTGGCACATGGGGTTTAATATGTGGTGTTCCAGTATTCATGTTTATTTTAGATATCCTTGGAGTTCAGATCATTGGCGGGAAACCGACTAAAAAAACGGCTTGAAAGATTTTTCAGTAGAAGCTGAAAAAAGATTGTGAATGGTGTAAACTTTAAGGAGTAAATTAAAAAAAGAGAGGTAATCATTTTGGCAAAACTTGTATTAATTCGTCATGGTCAAAGCGAATGGAACTTATCAAATCAATTCACTGGTTGGGTTGATGTTGATCTCAGTGAAGAAGGGGTTAAGCAGGCTATCAATGCCGGCAAACTTGTTAAACAAGCTGGCATTGAATTTGACTATGCATTCACTTCTGTTTTGACTCGGGCCATTAAGACTTTACATTATGTCTTGGAATACTCAGATCAACTTTGGGTTCCTGAAGAAAAGACTTGGCGTTTGAATGAACGTCACTATGGTGCTTTACAGGGTCACAACAAGAAAAAGGCTGCTGAAAAGTACGGTGACGAACAAGTTCATATCTGGCGTCGTTCTTACGATGTCTTACCACCACTTTTGGATCCGAACGATGAGGGTTCAGCTGTACATGACCGTCGTTATGCCAACCTTGATCCACATATCATTCCTGGCGGTGAAAACCTTAAGGTTACTCTTGAAAGAGTTATGCCATTCTGGGAAGATAAAGTTGCTCCTAAATTACTTGATGGCAAAAACGTTGTTATTGCTGCCCATGGTAATTCACTTCGTGCTTTGAGCAAGTACATTGAAAACATTTCTGACGATGACATCATGAATCTTGAAATGGCAACTGGCGAACCAGTTGTTTATGATTTTGATGACAAGTTGAATGTTACTAACAAGACTAAGCTTGACTAAAATTTGATCATAAATTAAGCGCTGAATTTATCAAACGATTCAGCGCTTTTTTAGTCCGAAAGTATTTGATTTGAAAGGGAGATTTCATGATACGTAAACCCATTGATCCCGATTATCCACAAATGAATAGGAAACCGATTTTAGCCTGGTTGTTATCCCTTGTGGGTGGCTTTACTGATGCATATACCTTTCTTTTGTTTGGAAATGTTTTTGTTGCTGGGCAAACAGGAAATGTTATATTTTTGACCGCAAATTTAGCCGATCATAATTGGCATGAAAGCTTATTGAAATTGGTAATTATTCTTACTTTTTCTTTTGGAATGATTTGCTCGGCAATTTGGACTAAGTGGATGGATAGATCCCACTACTGGCGAATTTACGCCTTGGGACTGGAATTTTTAGTAATGATTACGGTTGGATTTTTACCGATGAGTGTTTCAGCTTATTTTAAATTGCCATTATTAGCGTTTGCGATGGCGTTTCAATATAGTCTTTATGATCAAGTGGAAAATGTTGGGTATGCCAATGTTTTTACAACTGCCAATTTAAAAAAAGCAACCTTGAACCTAGCGGCAGGAGTTTTGTATCAACAACCGATAGTATTTAAACAAGCCAAAATTTATTTTAAAGTAATTACTTGTTTTATTCTCGGCGCTTTGTTTGGTAGTTTTTTATCTCATATTTTTGGTGAAAGAACTATTTGGTTTGCGGCTATATTAGTTTTGATAGCAGGATTAATTCATTTCCATTCAATTAGAAAAAAAGAATTAAAATATCAATGGTAGTCCTATAAAAAATAAATTGGCGTCGCTTTCTTTTGAAAACGACGCTTTTTTGTCTCTTATCAATAATGTTATTTGTAAACTTGCCACTTGTGCTCAAACTTGCGGATCATTCTCCGTTTTCGATATTCACTTACTCGGTAACGAGCATGGAAAATTCCCAGAAAGAATGACAATAGCGAGATTATTCCCGCAGATATAATTGGAAAATTCGGCAATAAATTGGATGTTAATTCATAAGTAGCGTAAATTGCATTTAGCAACCCACCTAGAGCAACATAAAACCAGGCTACGGACTTGTCCAGAAACGAAAGCATTTCATCGAGTTCTTGATTGGAAGAGACGTCCTGTTTCAAAATTAACATGGCACGTTGTTTTTCTCGGTGAATTTTGTAAAAAGGTATGATCCATAACATTGGTGAAATCTTTGGCACCGTCTTCGCTGTCTTTTCAAAACGTTGAATAAATCGGTCATAAGTGTAAAGTTCCATCCATCCTTGATACAACGGAAAGATATATAATAACCAATCTCCTATAAATCCTAGCATTATTCCATAAATCATTGTGTTCACCTTTAATCATTGAGCTTATTTTCCATGTTCATAATTTGTTTCCAATTGATTGGATTTCTTCTAGTTCCGTCTGGATTTTGAAGTAAGGTTCCGAGTGTCTGTCTTTTAAGAGCATTACGGAAGGCTTGATTTACTGTATCAAATTGATGAACAATTTCTTGTTCCTTTTCTTTAACATATTGATCGTCAAAAAAGACGTACTGAGCTAAACCGGTCACCTGAACAATCGGTTCATCTTTTTCAATGGCTTGATAGACATCAAGTAAGGAAATCCTTTCAATGTTTTTATTTAATCCGAAACCCCCGTTTTTGCCTGTTCCTGATGAGATTAACTTGGCCGTCACTAGTTGGTGTAAAACCTTTTTTAAATATGAATCAGAAACCCTTAAACGTTTGCTGATAAGATAGCTGGGAAGTGGTTCCTGATCTTTCGATAGAGCCAACATCAAGAGGATACAAATTGCCTGCTCAAAACTTTTCTTTAATTTCATTAACTTTTCCTCTCACATTCTATTATAGATCTATAATGTCCATAGATATATAATATCTTTAAATAAAAAGTATTCAAAAAGGTGTGATTACTTTATGCTCACAAAAAATAGTGAAATCTTTTTATCTGAAATTGATAAAGATTCTAAAATTCAACTTGGCAAATTAATTGACAAATTTCAGGATGTTGGCTGGCTTCATCTTCAAGAACTGTTACGAGCATTCCCAAAATTTCCATCAGCCACACTATTTTTTGTTACCTCTCAGGACGTTAACATTTATCTAGCGCCCATCTTAGGAGAGACAATCAGCATTCGTTCGACTATTGTAAATGCTAATCGTCATAAAATTACTCGCTTGGTCAATATATTTAGTGATACTCAAAAGATTTTGGCCACTCAGGTAGAAGATGCATTTTTTGTCAATAAGACTACTCGTCGGCTGACTTCCTTGCCGGTTGATTTTCCAATAACATCGATCATCGATGGTACTAAGAAGTCTTTTCACCGAAAGAGGGTTATTTTGCCATCAGGTTTGAAAAAATCAATTGCGACTTTTTGGGTACTTCCACGTGATATTGACAATTATAATCACATGAACAATGCCCGCTACTTTGATTTTATCAAAGAAACGACGGGTCAAATAAAGGAATTGTTAATAAATTATGTAAAACCAGCTGCATTGGGTATGTTATTGTGTTTCCAGCGCACTCAAGAAGGCAGGGTGGTATATTACAATGTCTGTAATTCAGATAAATGCCAAATTGCCAAAATTAAATTGCTCTTGAATGAATGATTGTTGGTTTTGTAAAATACATTTTTTTCTATGAAATAATTTACTTTTTTGACTCAAAATGCTTGTTCTCATGTGATTATCCGAGTATACTACCGCTTTAAAGATAGGACCACGACAAAATAAGAAGTTTGGTTTTCTCAGTTCTACCTTCATTACATGGGCCATAGTTGGTCCAACATGTGGAAGAGGGATGATATCAATGAAAAAAGCATTAATAATTCGGGTAAACAAAGCCCTTCACGGTTTTGCCACCTCATTGAAGTTTGGCAAAAACAAGGAGAGCGTCATTGTTACCACTTCAGGTAACAAAAATGAGCAAAGCCTTATTTCTGAATTAAGAGAACAAGGCTACCAACTAGCATTTTTACCAGCTAGAAATGATAGGTAGTTTAAAACCCGACGAAAAGCAACCGGTTAACTGGTTGCTTTTTTCTTTGGCTTGGCAAAACCCACAAATAAAGTTAAAAGGACATTTAACATCCTTATTAAGCTATTGATTTGCTAAATTTTTTTAAGCTGATATGCTCAATTTGGATAGAGAATTATTAGAGTTGGCATCTTTGAGTTTTCCGAAAAGAGGCGTAAATCCCTTGTCAATTCAAGAAATAATAAATACTCAATATGATCAAATCTTAACTGAACGAATCCGGTTTTTAAACAATCCAAATAATGCTGATCGGGATCATGATTTAAGAGTTTCCATAAGAACATTGCGAGGCTTGTTCAATTTTTTAAAAAAAGAAATTCCTGCTAGTTCGTTTGAAACAATTGATACCAATCTTCTAGTTCGTTTGAAACAATTGATACCAATCTTTCTAAGGCAGCTTTAATCTTAGGACCACTTAGAGAAATGGATGTTTTAATTGATAAGTGTGCTTACTATGCTTATAATCATCCAGATTTAAAGACTGATTACCAAAGACTTTTTGCAGATTTGTATGATCGCAGACATCGAGAAATGATCAATGTGCTTACTGACCAATCTGAAAATGAAATGAAAAAAGAACTAAAAAAAGCCAAAGAGGAAATTGGCAAGATCAGTTTAGATGAAACTCAAAACTGGAATGATTATGTTGACACAGAATTAAGCAGACGCCAGCGCAAACTAATCAAAGAATTTCAAAAAGTTAACTTCAAAGATTACCCCCGAGTTCATCATGTTCGAAAGCGGGCTAAAACGCTAAGATACTCAGCCACTTATTTTGCCGGTTTTGACCCAAAAAGAGCCAAAAAAAGCAAGAAGATTGCTGAAAGCGTTCAAGACATTTGTGGCAATATAACCGCTGCCCACGTCAATCAAAAAATGCTCGCCGATTTTGCCAAACAAACTGATGATGCCCAGGAGCGTAGTCTGCTGATGAGCATTAGTAATTTTCAAAATGAAATATTAAGTAGCAGGGTTAAAAAAGAAAAATAATAATTCGTAAAACGGAGGGCAAAAATTTGTTCTTCGTTTTTTTAGTTAAAAAATTTATTGTTTTTAGTTCCAATTTGTAAAGAATTGGTAATGGAATCCGACAAGTTTTTTTAATTATTTATCCGTACTTATGTTTGTGTTATTATATTCAATAATAAATCTATGTAAGCGCTTTATACAATTACATACTTGTTCATTAACACAAAATATTAAGAGGACGGAGTTGATTTTTTATGGAAACAAAGGATTATCGCATTGTGGCGGAAGCAGGTTTGCGGGTCCGGCCGGCGACCGAATTCATCCGTGAAGCTGAAAAATATCATTCTAGCGTTGAATTAACTTATAACCATAAGACGGTTAATGCAAAATCTGTTATGGGAGTGATGTCTTTAGGAATCCCAATGGATTCACGTATCACAATAACCACTAATGGTGATGATGAAAAAGAAGCAATTGACGGCATTGGAAGTTGTTTAAGTTCTCAAGGACTTATCTCTTCAATTACAGTAAAGTAAATAATTAAAAGAGCTGGCTTTAAGCCAGCTCTTTTTGTACTAAATTACAATTATTAGAAAGCTCCAAATCAGATGAATTCCATAAAGCATTAAAATTGCCCCACAAAGTCGATTTAACCAAATCAGCCATTTCACTTTTATTTTCCCTTTAATAATTTCCATTACTAAAGTTAGGCCAGAAAACCAGATTAATGATGCAATCATAACTCCTAAAATAAACCAAGTTCCGTCAGACGGGGATAGTGTGGCCTTAAATGCCCCGAGAAGCAAGGTACCATCTAAGATAGCCTGTGGGTTCAACCAAGCGATGCTAAATGCTGCGATGATAGCCTTAAAATAGTTATCTTGGTCTTTGGAACTATCTTGATTAGGTTGAAGAGACACCGTATTTTTAATTAATTTAAATCCGATCCACAAAACAAGCAAACCACCAATCAGTAAGATTGCGGTTTTTAAAAAAGGCCAAACAGAAAATAATCCACCAATTCCATAAAAGCAGGCAAGTGATAAAGAAATATCGAAAAAAATAACAATTGTCGATATGATCATTGCCCGTTTTAATGGCCGGTTCAAAGCATTATTAATTACATAGAGGTTTTGGATGCCGATAGGCGCAACATAGGCTAACCCAAACAGCAATCCCTTAAAAATGTTAAACATTATCTTTCCTAAACTTTGAGTTTTCTAATTTTTCAAGCTTTAAATGTCCATTTTGAAAATCCGTTCAAAATTCTTTTAACTCGTATAGTGTATCATTCCTTTAAAATAATTCTTTCTCAATTCCAAAAAGGTTTTTTCAAACATTATTTTTTTAGGTAAAAATGAAGATTTTCCTCAGATAATTATAATATTGTGAAGAATATCCTATATTTTCATTATAATTTAAGCGTTTTCATTTCTTTTGAAATATACCTTGGTATAATGGAGTTAAGAATTAAGTAATGAGTGAAAGCTCTTTGGGAGGGATCAAAATGGGCTTAGTATTATTGATGATAATAGGTATTTCGATGTGGGTATTAATCAAGTTTGGCCCAAGCCAAGAACAAAGGGCTTATCAAGAAATGATGAGTTATCGAAAAATGAGCAACGCTCAATTGAGATACTTTGTGAATGATTTAAATAACTCTGCCGAAGAAAGAGCAGAGGCTAGAAATGTTTTGAGATATAGAAAATAGAGTGCGATGAAGGCCGTTTAGCTTTTGTAGAGCAAGTTGCGAAAACCACATTAACCCAGTTTTTGGGTTAATGTGGTTTTTTGTGTTTGCTCCTAGGAAGCTGGCCTTCATCGCATATTTCAACTAAAGTAAAAATTTATTACGACCGGGCTTTAAATTTTGGTAAATCCGATCCGAGCAAAACATCAATATATTGATGAGCTTGTTGTTTTGTGGTGTCATGCTGTTCTAGAAATATCCATTCCAAAATCAACAAAAGAGTAGCCACAATATGATCAGCGAGCAGCTCCAAAGGTAAAGTAGTTTCAAATTGATCCATTGAATTATAAAGAACATGATGAATAATTTCTTTAAAGTAGTTAATGAAGCTGTTAATCATAGCACTTGAACTATTATTATTGACCAGTACTTTATCTAATAATGATTTGTTTTCCATGAAAATATCATAAATTCGATCGAAATAGACTTTAAGGATTCCGTGAGAAGTGATTTTTGTTTCTTCGTTAATTTGGATCTCTTCGGCAATAATATGCCAACAATAATTCAGTAAATCATATTTATCATCAAAATAATTGTAAAAAGTGGCTCTTGGAAAAGTGCTAACTTCACAAATTTCGCTCACACTTATATCTTCCAAGCGTTTTTGCGAAATTAATTTTAACATCGTCTCAGAAAACGCATTTAGTGTTCGCTGGGCTCCTTTTGTAGGCTTTTTTCCTAAATCATATTTCATAATGCAGCTCCTAAAAATAGACATAATTATAATATTGTCAAAAAACTGACTATTGTCTAAAACTGTAACTTGAATCTTTTCGCTGTTAACATTATCATTTTTAAGAGTATTAGACAAGTGTCTAAATATAAACACTTGCCCAGAGGGAAAGAAAATTCTTGGTTTTAGGAGGGGTATATATGAAAAGGTTTCAGAATCGGCACATTGCGCCGTTGATTATCTGGATTGGCCTGATTTTGATAGCACTGTTTACGTTCCCAAATACATCACAAATTGTCCGGGAAAAAGGCCAAATTTCGATTCCGTCTTCAATGCAGAGTTCAGTGGCGGATCAGATTCAAAAGAAAGCTAATGACGGAAAAAATGTGCGTTCCATTATTGCAGTATTTAATAATAAAAATGGTGAAATTAGCTCGCAGCAATCTAGTCAAATCAAGAATATTGCGGCAGATTTAAAAAATGATCAAAAGGTTAAAGTCACCAAAGTAACTGCACCAAGCGATAATTCTGCCGCAAAGAAACAATTGGTTTCAAAAGATAAGACGACTCAGCTGTTGATGATTGAGGTATCTGCCAAGAATAAAGTTCAACATCAAGCCAAAGTTATCAGCCAGCAGATTAAAATTAATGGTTTAAGAACTTATGTGACCGGTCCCGACGTTTTAACGGACGACTTTGCCACCCAAACCCAGGAAGGTTTAAAAAAGACTGAAATTATTGCCGCAATTTTTATTTTCTTTGTTTTAATTGCTGTTTTCAGGTCGTTATTAATTCCATTCATTTCTTTGGCAACGGTGGGAATCTCTTATCTGCTTTCTTTAAACATTGTTATGAATTTAGCTAAAATGTATAATTTCCCAATTTCAAACTTCACCCAGGTTTTTATGGTCGTGGTCTTGTTTGGGATTGGAACTGATTATAATATTTTGCTTTATAACCGTTTTAAAGAAGAAATTCAAAAGAACGTTGAAAAAAGAGAAGCGACAAAAATTGCCCGAAAAGATGCTGGGCGGACAATTTTATATAGTGGATCTTCTGTCTTAATTGGATTTACTGCCTTAGCTCTTGCCAAATTCAATTTTTATCGGTCTGGATTTGGCGTTGCCGTCGGGGTAGCTGTGTTGCTTTTGGTCTTACTAACCTTAAATCCGTTTTTTATGTCGACACTTGGAGGCTCACTTTTTTGGCCCAGCCGAAATTTGGCCGCTCACGATACCAGTAAGATTTGGGGATTCTTATCTAAAAACGCCATGAAGCATAGTATTATCATGGTGGCAATTTTAATTCTGGCTGCTTTACCCTTGTTGTTTCTTGGGGGCCAAAAGTTAAACTTTAATGATTCTGTCGAATTACCAAGTTCAGTCCCTTCTAAGGCTGGATATAATGTAATTCAAGAACATTTTCCAGCAGGGATGTCGGGACCAACAACCATTTATATAGAATCGAATAAACCGTTGGATTCTCAACATTCACTTTCGGATATTGACGATTTAACTAGTTACCTTAAAAAAGAGCCTGGAGTAAAATCAGTTTCCTCAGTTACTCAGCCATCAGGTTCAAAAGAGAAAAAACTTTATTTAAATTATCAACTTCAGCAGTTAACATCTGGACTAAATCAGTCAAATCAAGGAATCAAGAAGATTCAAACCGGTTTAGCTTCTGCTAATCAGCAGTTAGCAGCTAGCAATTCAGCCCAACAAGTTGCTCAGGTTCAAAAACTGTCTGCTGGCGCTCAACAAGTTTCAAGTGGAGCGAATCAACTTCAAAGTGGAATTGCCCGTTATACCGCTGGCGTTAGTCAACTTTCTGGCGGAGCTTCACGTCTAAGCGCTGGAACTGCTGGATTGTCGACCAATGTTTCTCGCTTGGCCGCAGGTAGTAATCAATTAACGCAAGGCATTCGTCAATTACAGACGCAAACTCAGCGAATCCCGACCTTAGCTCAACCAGTTGCTGGATTGGCTGCTGGATCAACAAGCTTGTCTTCGGGATTGTCCCAAATGGGCAGTCAATCATATCCACTTACTAGCGGGATCAGCTCCTTGCAAAGTGGTGCCAGTCAGTTGGCGGCTAATGGCAGTTCACTTAATTCTGGCGCAGCCAGCTTAGCAAGTGGCAGTTCTCAAGTCAGCAGCGGAGTTGCTCAGGTTCAGTCTCAAGTTGTTGCCCTTCAAGCTCAATCCAAAAAGCTTCAGGCCGGATTAAATTCCGCTAATAAAGGGATGAGCAAAATTTATGCCGGCAACGGAAAAGTAAAGAATTATTTACTTCAAATGCAGAATTCTTATCTTGGCAATACTTTTTATATTCCTCAAGCCGTTATTTCCAGTTCGACTTTCCAACCAGCCATGAATGCTTATCTTTCAGGTGATCATAAGATTGCTTCAATTACGGTAATTCTAAAATCTGATCCAAGTACTACAAAGGCTGCCAATCAAATTAGAATGATCTCGCGAGATTTACAGGCAAAAGTTAAGGATACTTCTTTGAGTAATGCCAAAGTCGCAATTGGTGGTCAAAGTTCAAGAATTTCTGATCTGGAGAATCTTGCTAATGGTGACTTCTTTAGAACAGTGGTTATTATGCTTTTAGGAATTGGTTTAGCTTTGATGGTGGTCACTCGTTCAATTATTCAAGCTTTAACCATTATCGGCACATTAATTGTTACTTACTTTGGTTCACTGCAGATTACCAGGTTGATTTCAACTGTCTTGATAGGCCAACACATGTTAACTTGGAACACGCCATTCTTTAGTTTCATAATGTTAATCGCCCTTGGCGTAGATTACAGTATTTTTCTTATGATGAGGTATCGAAATTCAGTTAAAGAAATTCCGGATCAACGAAGAAGAATTGTTGATGCGGCAACTCATATCGGGACTGTTGTTGTATCTGCGGCCATTATTTTGGGTGGTACATTTGCGGCATTAATTCCGTCTGATGTTTTGACATTGATTCAAGTTGCTACTGCCGTTATTGTTGGCCTAATTATTTTAGTGTTTGCTCTGCCAATTGTGATGCCTTTAATGGTTAAGTGGACTTATCCATATGTAACGGACAAAATGTATCAAAATAGTGTTTCGAAAAATAAAGAATAATTTTTAAAAACTAGAAAATAAAAAGTCGTTAATTCAAAATTTTGGATTGACGACTTTTTTGCATATTCAATTTTTCTTCTGAAATGAAATGTTCAGGCTAAATCACTTAAAGATGAAGTGATCGAGTGAGATACTGTTGGAAAGGCAAAGATTAAGTTCTTAATATCTTTTGGCGTCATTTTTTGGTTAACTATTAAAGTCAGAAAATTAATCAGCTCAGCTGCAGAATCGCCATATACCGCGGCTCCGACAATCTGTTTTTCCTGGTTCAATACAAATGTGGCTTCAGCATCTAAATCACGTTTGGTTTCAAATTCCTTAGCTTTACCAAATGGAATTACGACCGTTGAAAATCTAACGTCATTTTTTGCATCATCTATTTTTATGCCAACTTGAGCAATTCGGGGAAGCGAGTACACTACTCTTGGAATTGCCGG
>DIDF01000030.1:0-10521 GCA_002418005.1 Lactobacillaceae bacterium UBA5807 | reverse complement strand
CGGATTGTCAGGATTAAGAATATCTTCAGTAATGTAATTACACTCAAAAGTGGCGGTTGGAGTGAGTTTATCAATGGCCTTATCAATCACGTCACCGCTGGCATAGATATTTTGGACATTGGTCCTTAAGTGATTGTCTACTTGTATTCCTTGTTCGCTGAAATTAATGCCAACCTTTTCCAAACCAAGATTATTCACATTTGGAACTCTTCCAGTGGCATCAACAATATAGTTGGTTTCAAATTCAAGCCCAGATTTACATTGGACTGTATAAGTGTAACTATTTGGCAGTACTTTGCTTATGGTTTCGCCAAAGTAAAAAGTAACACCTTCTTTTTGAAGCTTAGCTACCAATTTTTGGACATATTTTCCATAGAGGCCTCGTAATACATGGTCCGAATGTTGAACAATATCAACTTCGGCTCCCATTTCGCGCATCATTGAGGCAAATTCCAAGCTAATGTAACCAGCGCCGATAAATGTAATGTGGTGAGGAGCATGTTGCATACTTAAGAAATCACGGCTGTCATGTAACAGGTCTTTTCCCGGAATATTAAGTCTTGAAGGATGTTCGCCAGTGGCTAAAACAATAGTTTTACCCCAGATCTGATCATTGCCGACTTGGACTATATGGGCGTCCAAAAGATAGCCGTGGGCTTGATAAATATCTACACCTAAACTACGGTCACTTTTTGCTAAAATTGTTGGCATTGGATCAATGATTGAATGCTTATACTCCATAAATTCTTCCCAATTAACTTGGATTGTTTGACTTATGCCAACTTGAGCGTATTTATCAAGCTGTTTCATGATTTCAAAAGGACTATCTAACTAAATTTTGGCATTACAGCCAAAATTTGGACAAGTTCCACCAACTTTGTCTTCTTCGACGACAGCAACAGTTTTGCTGGCTTTTTTAAGATCCGGAAAAGCGTGAAAAGCGCCGTGGCCACTGCCAATAAAAATGACATCATATTTTTTCATTTCTAGGCCTCCTTCTGTGCTTATTAAACCATTCCCTTTATATTATATTTGTTTTTGATTTGTGATACTAAAAAAAGGAATCGGAAAAATTGGATTTTTGGTCCCTTTCTGTATTTTTTAATTTTTACCTAGCAGAAATGTGTTCCAGCAAGCTGATCCTAGCCATATAACAAAAAAATCCCGATATTCAAGATCAGAATATCGAGATTTCCTTGTTATATTCAAGGATCAAAGCGCTTGCTTCCACACTCTAATTTACATTTGCCATTCTAGCGCCGCCGACACAATGTTCCCATCCGTTTATGATTGGGTCATATGTCATGTGGTTTTGAGCATCGATCATTTTTCCGTTACCAACGTAAAAGCCGGTATGAGAAACCATTGATGAACCCTGGGTGAAGAATACTAAATCACCTTTTTTAAGATTTTTTACAGAAACTCTTTTACCGAAGCTATATTGGGCAGCTGCGGTTCTAGGGATGCTAATGCCAGCGCCCTTTTTATAAATGTAACTGGTAAGACCAGAACAATCAAATGAACTAGGTCCTGTGGCACCCCATGAATAAGGCTTGCCAAGTTGTGCTTTAGCCACTTTGTAAAGAGTAGAATAAGCAACTTTTTTGTTGCTCATTGAAGCACTTGCAGGGCTTGATACTGCGAATCCGCTAACAGCAAGTGATAAAAAGGTGGTTAAAGTGAATAACAATTTTTTCTGTAACTTCATAATATGTAAAATTTATCTCCTCATTTATTCTATGTTTCTAATTTATCAGACAAATGTGTTAGAAGTATTACAGGAATTTTGCAATGCCGTTAAACTGTAGCATATAACTAAATAAAAGTAAGTAATCCTGATAATTTCTCAGATAAAATTTATAAAAATGATGTTTTTTCGAGACCTTTTGGGGGATATTATTTGGTTATCCTTTTAGAGGAGCAATTTAATTCATAACTGCGATCCTAATTTCAGTACCACCAGGGAGTTATTATTTAAGATTAGGTATTTTGGCAGGAACAGCCGAAATGCTTGTCTTCTCGAAGGAAACGTCTTGTTACTTTTGTTGAGTGAAGGCGTTTGGCTGAGCCTTTGTTTTGGGTTTTGGTGTTTGAATTGGAGTATTTACTCTCCGATTTTATATTGCTAAAACGTGAGGCAAAGGCAACCTTCCTAGAACCAAGCCACGAAATAATTAAGATCCAGATTCAGGCTCTTAATCATTTCGCAACTTGGCTTACGGAAGCTATTCTGCCTTTGTCTCACTCTGGATTGGAGGCCACATCATGGAAAGAGGACTATTAAATAAGTCTCAATATAACGAAACTCCCGAAACTAGCAATCGGCAAAAGGTCGGTTCATTACTGAACAAAGTTCCTGCCATTACATTGATGTTTTGGGTTACTAAGCTTGTTTCGACAGCACTTGGAGAATCTGTTTCTGATTTTTCTACACAAATATTTGGTATGCAAAATCAAGGGTTAGGTGAACTTTTCACCGTCGCTTGGTCCTTGGGATTATTTGCCATTATGTTAACTTTACAATTTAGATCTAAAAAATATAATCCATTTTATTATTGGACATCTGTTGCCTTGCTAGCAGTGTTTGGAACCTTTTCCGCCGATACTTTGAAAGCATTAACTGGCTTACATTATTTGGAAACAACAATAATTTTCTTGGTGTTGACGATTGTTGGGTTTGTTGGTTGGTATTTAACCACCCATGATCTTTCAATTCATAGAATCACTAATCACCGTCAGGAAGCATTTTATTGGATAACCGTTGCCTTCACTTTCATGCTGGGAACAGCTGCAGGTGACTGGTTTGCTACATACCGTACCGGCGGTTACAATGTCGATCCTACTGGGTTAGGACTTGGATTTTTAAACACTGGCATTATTCTTACGGTCGTATTTCTTGCGCTGGTAGGTTACCGACTTTTTGCTAAACCAAGAGAAAACAGCGGAATTGAAATTTTTACATTTTGGGCAGCCTATGTGTTAACTAGACCGATTGGCGCCAGCTTTGCGGATTACCTCGGATATGACTTCATGAAGGGGGTTCTCGGCAACAACTGGATGAGTGTCATTGGTTTGATTGTCTTTGCTTTGACCCTTGTATATATGTATCGTGACAATAAACGCCGAGATAACGGAATTATTTCCCAAGATGATAAAGCAGCATAGTGTTTATCAACTTATAAAAATGACAGATTGAAGCAAAATCAAATTATTGCTTCAATCTTTTTTTATGCTCTGCTTTTGCTTGAATTTTTGCGAAGGGTATCGATTGGCTCGCGGTGCTTTTGAGTGATAAAATTATGTTCGAAAGGACATATTGCTATGAAAATCAAAAATATTATCTTAGAGGTTCTTGGAATTTCTGCCTTAGCTTTATTAATAACTGGCTGTGGTAACTCCAATAATCAAAATTCTTCTTCATCAAGTTCAAATAAAGTCTTGCGATTAAGCCAAGATGCTGAGATCTCAACTCTTGATAATGCCAAAGCTGCTGATGGGGCGAGCTTAACTCAGCTTTATCATACCGGTGAGGGAATTTATCGACTTGGAAATAACTCAAAAATTGAAAATGCCTTGGCAACCAAAACAACTGTGGCCAAGGATGGTCTAACTTATACATTTAAATTGCGCAAAGACGAGTGGAGTAACGGTAAACCAGTCACTGCTAAAGACTTTGTTTATGGCTGGCAGCGGGTTGTCAATCCAAAGACAGCTGCCGGTTATGCCTATCTTTTTGAAGGAATTAAGAATTTTGATGCCATTCAAAAAGGGCAGATGTCTCCCAGTCAACTTGGAGTTTACGCTTTAAACAACAATACCCTTCAAGTCAAATTAAGTAAGCCAGTTCCTTACTTTAAACTTTTGCTAGCATTTCCCACTTTCTTTCCAGAAGAGAAATCCGCCGTTGTTCAGTACGGCAGCCGCTACGGGACAACTAGTGATATGACAGTTTCTAATGGTCCATTTATTTCCTCAGGGTGGAATGGTTCGAATGATACTTGGGATCTTAAGAAAAATCCAAAGTATTGGGATGCTAAGAATGTTCATCTTAATAAGATCAACTTCCAAGTAGTCAAAAATCCAAGTACTGGAATTAATCTGTTCCAGAGTGGAAAGCTTGATGAAGTTGCTTTAACCGGTACCCAGGTTGCTAACTTTAAAAATAATAAAGGGTTTCGGAAATATGTTGGCGGTTCAACCATTTATATGGAAATGAACCAAAAGCATAACAAACTACTGAAGAATGCCAATATTAGAAAAGCTTTGTCTTTGATGATTAATAAACAAGATATTGCCAATAAGGTATTAAAGGATGGATCTACTGCTCCAGAGGGATTTGTTTCAACTAATCTTTTCCAAAATCCTAAGACTAAGGCGGACTTTGCTAAGGATGCTTATGTTAAATCTGGGGTAGCTTATAATCCCAGCCAGGCTACTCAATTATGGTCCAAGGGATTAAAACAATTGGGAGAATCTTCCTCCAAGAAAGTTTCCTTTGTCTTGTTAAGTGATGACGAAACTCAAGTTAAGTCGGTTACTCAGTACATTCAAAATCAACTAGAAAAGTTGCCAAATGTAACAGTTTCTTTAACCAATATTCCTAAGAAGAATTTCTTGGAGCGCCAAAAAGTTGGGGCTTTTGATTTGACAGTTTCTAATTGGGGAGCTGATTTTGCTGACCCTATTAATTTCTTGGCTCTTATGACCAAAGGTAATTCTAATAATAATGGTGGTTATACCAACTCCAAGTATGACCAGTTGATTGATAAATCCAATAATCAGGACGCAAATAATCCTGACAAGCGATATAACGATATGGTTGCGGCAGAAAAATTGTTGATGAATGATCAGGGAGTAATCCCACTTTATCAGCCGGCAACTGCCGAACTTTGGAATCCGAATGTTCGTGGATTTGTTTGGAATCCAGCCGGGATGAGCAACGGATATAAGAATATTTATTTTGCTAAATAATGATAAGAAAGGCTAAACCCTTGGCGTTATTGTATTAAGGGGTTAGCTTTTTTATTTGCAGTCATTTTCGGTTAAATAAATGTTGGTAAAATTATTTATTTAGTTTTAACTTTATTTTGAAGATAATTTTCTCATTGAAGGCAAAATTCAAGATAAATTTGAATTTAAGGTATCCTAAAATTTTGATAATTTGAGCAATATAATTTTGTTTATTAAAACATTTTGTTATTATTAATCCTTGACGGTTGAGAAACTGTTGAGGATTTTTTTGGTCTAATTTTTACATAGCTGAAATGCGAGAAAAAGGCCAGCCCCTTAGACTTAAGTTACAGGGACTAACCAGGCTTTTTTCGCTCTAGCTACTTTCTGAGAAAATATAATAAAATTATAATTCTAATGACGTTTTTGATTTATTATCTAGGTGGATAATATGATGTAGGTAAAATTTAGAAAGGGACTTTAAACATGCGCATCGGGTTTGTTTCAGATTTGCACATTGACTTTAATCGGAAAGTTAACTTTATTGATGTTTTAAAACAACTGGTTGATGATGAGCAGTTGGATGAACTTATCATTATGGGTGACACCGCTAATGGTGTTAAACGCGACCTTACCTTTTACTCTAAGCTAAAAGCAAGTTTGAACATTCCTTTTAAGACGCTGGTTGGTAATCATGATATTTACGTTGATCATGCCCGGTCCAAAGATTTTAAAGAAGTTCAAGCGGAGTCTGGAGATGCTTATCGCCAACTTGATGGCTTGGATACTTCCTTAACTACAAATCCCTTGATAACTAAACGATGGGTGATTACCGGAATTAATGGCTGGTATGATTATACTTTTGCCAAGAATTTTGATGAGAAAAATGGCCAAAAGCTAGCAAATAACTTTGTTAATAAACACCTTTGGCCTGATCAAAGATACATTAATGGCGGCCAAGTTGATTATAATCGAGATAAGAACTGGGTTACTGATCAAATATTTAAATGGCAATCACAAATTAACCAGTTAAACACCAAAGGCAAAAAAGTATTGGTAGCCAGCCATATGTTACCCACAAAGCGGCTTACTCGTTCTCGGTCAATCCCATTTTATGATCGATTTTTGTATCCACTTGGGAGCGAAAGATATCGTGAATTATTTGAGCAAAATACTGTTCAGGTATCTTTAAGCGGACACTCTCATATGCCAACTCATTTGATATACCACGATATTAAATATGTAAACTTATCTTTGGGATATCAATTTCAGTGGCATAACCCATCCGACCCTTTAAAAGAGCTGAAACGCGTAATGTATATTTTGGAGGATGATTAGATTGACTAAAATTGGAACTTTCATGTGTGAATTAGCTTACTTTGGTGCAAAGTATTTAGGAATTAGACGTAAAAGAAAAATGATTTAAAACTAAAAAGCAAAGAGTGAGAACTTAACCTAGAGAATCGATATGGTTAAAGTCTCACTCTTTTTTGGTTTGCCAAAATAGAACGAACAAATCTATTGTTGCGGTCTTTTTTAGTTCGGAAAATTTTGTTAATATTAGTCAATAGCGAATTTTTAAAACGGAGACTGCATATGAATAAGAAAAAGTTGGGATTAATATTAGCAATTGCTGCCCCAATTCTGTGGGGCAGTTCCGGAACAGTTGCGCAGAATATTTTTGATACATACAGGATTTCGGCAACTTGGCTGGTAACTATCAGAATGTCATTTTCAGGGGTATTACTTCTTATTTTTGCCATTCTTGGTCACAAAAATATTTTTGGCGTTTTTAAGAATAAAGATGATTTTATTCGATTCCTATTTTTTACGGTTTTAGGAATGATGGGAGTCCAAATTGCCTACGTGTTGTCAATTAATGCTGGCAATGCGGCTACTGCTGCAATTTTGCAGTATTTAACTCCTGTTATCATTGTCATATTTTTGGCATTCAAGCATTGGATGCTTCCAAGTAGAAGTGATGCAATTTCAATTGTCGTTTCAATTATTGGAACGGTATTAATAATTACTCAAGGCAAGCTCGGATCACTAGCTGTTCCATTACCCGCAGTTATTTGGGGAATGTTGGCTGCAACCGGCGGCGCTTTTTATTCACTGCTTCCCCAGAAATTATTGGCTAAATACGGAACATTGCCGGTCGTGGGCTGGTCGATGATCATTGGCGGTTTAATCACAAGTATTTTTTCTCAGGCCTGGAAAAACACCCCAAAATTAAATACTGATTTAGTTGTTCAAGTGGGGTTTGTGGTCATATTTGGGACCATGTTTGCTTATTATTTTTATATTCAAAGTTTGGAATTTATAAACCCAACTACTGCCAGTGTATTAGGCGCATTAGAGCCACTTTCCGCAGCAATTTTGAGTTTCATTTTTCTAAATGTCAGATTTAATGGATATGGTATTTTGGGGATAGCTTTGGTCTTAAGCGTGACCTTCATGCAGTTCATATATGCCCAAAGAGTAGGGAAAATTGCCCAGCAAAAAGGGAACCGTTAACCCTTCGTAAATTAAGTTTTTGAAGGTTGGTTCCCTTTTTGTTATAAAAAATTCAGCGCTCTTAATTCAAATTGTTACGACTGCCCTAGTTTTTGATTTCCAAGCCTGGGAAATATCACTCAAAGGAAATTCCTTGAGATTCAAATATAGATTTCCTTTAGCGGCATACTCAAACATGTCACTCATGTGTTCATCAAGATAATGGTGAAATGTGTTTGGCCCAAAGCTGCCAATCCCCTGATCCATAAAGAAAGATATCTTGGCTTCTCAAAATCCCTGATGATAATTGAATGCTTGCTCCGGCCATTTGACCGATTGTCAAATACTTTACCGGTTTTTCAAGGCTGACTCCATGAATTGCTTTGAAAATTAATTCAGCTGGATGGCCCCAAAGGTAATCGGCAATTATTGTAAAAGGATTATCTTTATAGGCTTGGCGAATTTGCTTAATGATTTCACTATCAGATTGTTTTAAGGAAATTGTTACATCAGCACCTATAGTTGCTAATTTATTCAGCATTCTTTGATTCCTACCGGTTGCGATTACCCATGATGCGCCTCTTAGTTTAGCCGCCTGAACCGCCATTGTTCCAGTGGCTCCAGTTGCTCCATCAATCAAAACAACATCACCTTTTTGGATCTTACCCCGAACGGTTAAGGCTAAGTCCGAACCCATCAAGACATTGGGCATTGCCGCTGCCATTGCGTTGCTCAAACCTGCCGGAATCTTAATCATTGACCGGCGATCAACGACAGCTTTTTCCGCCATCATTCCAGTAATCCCTAAAGCATAGACTTTGCTGCCGTCATCGGTTTCAGCGATGCCATCCATGCCCATCACAGCTGGCAGTTTGTCAAACTTGGTATAGTGGGTCCCTGCGGCTTTGCCAATATCGAGACGTTTGATTGATGATGCTAGGGGAGTAACCAGTTTTTCGTTTAAATTATGCGTCAAAGGTTCCGGATAATCTTCATAAACCGGAAGTGTTCCATATTCTTTTAAAACAGCTGCTTTCATAAAAAACATCCCCTATCTGCTGTCTAAATAAAATGACAAATTAACTTCTTATCGAAAGATATTTTAGCTTATCAAAGCAGTGAAAATCCAATAAAAAGGTTTTTAATTATTTTTAAGTTTGAGCTTGTTTGGAGCTAAAAATAGTTAATAGTGATACCATCAAATTTGTGAAAATAGAGGGGGTAAATCAAATGTTTAGAGCGTACGCTGATTTTTGGAATAAGATGTTTGTTTTTAACGCAACTGCTACGAGATTTCAATACTGGACTGCTTGGATTATTAACACGATTGTCATTGGCCTTTATGCTTATTTGACTCATCAGGAGCAATACGTTGTCAAGGGTGTCTATAATATGGCGGCCGACAGCAATTCGATGATTTTTGTTTTGATTCTTATCTTGGCTTGGGTTGCCAACTTTACAATTCGGGCCAGAAGGCTTCACGATAGTAACCACTCTAACTGGTGGTTATTTATTACAATCATTCCATTTATTGGTAATCTTTGGTTATTCATATTGTTGCTTATGCCAACCGTTAAAAATAACCGCTGGCCAGTAAATCAATCAAACTATTGAGTTATCAAATTCCAACCTGATTCATTTAGGTTGGAACTTTTTGTTTGGCATTAAAACTTTGGATAGATTTATAAGATGGAAATATAAAAAGGCTGTGGCAGATTATATTTGCCACAGCCTTAAAATTATAAGTTTGTTATTTAATCTTTGACTTTTAAATTATCAAATTTTGATTTAATTTTTTCATTCTTTTCTTTTACTTTTTGCTTAATATCCTCTTTGTTTTGTTCAATAATTTCCTTTCTTGCGTCTTTTTTCAGTTGTTTTTCAGCGTTTTTAGCTGTTTCAATTTTTAATTGAACATTTTCAACTTGTTCTCGAGAAATTGTGGCCGCGCCGTGCTCACTTAAAAATTCATCAAGATCTTCAGGACCATCTTCTCTAGCAATCATTACCAAGATTAAACCATTTTGTTTTACGCCCATTGTGACTGCGCGGATTGTATCTTCTTGTTTGTCCAGGTTATCCAAATCGAACATACTGCCAATCACTAAACCAAATCCGCCACCAAGAAGTAAGCCAACTGGGCCGCCAATCACGCCAATTAAAGCGCCAATCAAACTTCCACCAACTGAATGGTCATTGCCAGTTTCTAAATCAAAACCATCCTTTATGGAATAGTTACCAGACTTTTTCTCAATAATTATTGCGGTTAAAGTTTGGAAACTTGACCGAGTGTTTTTTAAATCTGATAGAGTATGGTAAATGTCACCGTCATTGTTAAAAGTTACGGCTAAAATGTTTTCCATATTTTCACATCCTTTTTCTTGAATTCAAAAATAATTTTATCAGCGTCTAGTAATTGAATTGCTAAACCATCATAATTTCTCCTTTGCTCTTAGCGACAACGTCTTTAGTAACACTTCCGGCGGTGAGGCGATCAAATGCATTCTTTTCAGTTTTTCCAAGAATCATCAGATCATTTGGGTTACTGATGGAAGAGAGGATTTTGCCAGGGTCGCCTTTGTGGACTTCAGAAGTGGTTTTAATTTCGTTTGGGATAGCTTCGTGATGTTTTAAAAATACGTCACATTCGTTTTTTACTTCTTTGTCCATAACTTCTAGTGCTAAACCAATTCCTACTGCATTTGCATTGGGACCCATTGCAACTGCTGCACGAGTCTGTGAAGGAACCACGTACACAAGATGGATTGGACTGTTAGTGTGCTGAGCTAAAATAATTGCCCGGTCTAATAATCTTGTGCTGTTTTCCTTCGAGGGTTGGTCGATTGCTACAATAATTCTGTCATATTTCATCAATAATCATCTCCTTTTTATGTTGAATACATCATAACAACTGGGTATGAATATATTTTGGGGTAGGTATGAAGAAAGTTAGGTTTTTAAAAACGATCTTTATAAATTAACAAGAAAATGTAAAACATTTTATTTAAAGTTATAAATAAAATGTGTTTTATTCAAAAGGCTAAAAGTTAAACACATTCTAGATAAATCTAGTAA
>DIDF01000088.1 GCA_002418005.1 Lactobacillaceae bacterium UBA5807 | reverse complement strand
TAGTTTTCAGACGGGCCCTAGTGACTTGATAAAAGGCAATGGCAGCAAACACAAAATAAATAAATATTACTTGCAAAGCGGTCATCAAGTGGACTTGAATGATTAAGGACATTGAAATAGCAAGCAAAAGGACAGAAACAGGTTTTTGCTTATTCTCAAGCATTCGTAAGGCAACGCCGACACAAAGTGGCATGAATGCAGCACCCCAGCCAGTGAAGTTTAATCCAACCGCCCAAGAAGTTACTTGAAAAGTAACGGGATATAAAGCACTAATAACAGTGATATATGGTTCTTTAACATGAATAGTTTTTAGGGCGTAATGCATTGTTGCTGCAGCGATCAACGCTAAGATCAGCCAACTCATAACTTCATAATTCAAAAAAGACCCAACAATTAATAGCAACAAACCATTAAGATAAGCAAAAAATGGACTGTAGACTAAATTAACCATCCTTGCTGATCGAGTAAATCCATACATTGATATGTAGTATTGAAAGTTGTGATGCTTAATTTGCATCGCTGTATCATAAAAACGGTTAAAGTGAAATAGTGCATCACTTCGGACTGTTGCATATTGGTACCGAATTTCTGGGAAAATGATAATTAAAGCCAAGATTAATACGATCCATAGATAGGCAGTTTTTCTAAAAAAGTTTATAACCGAATTGTTTGATTTCATTTTCTTCCTCTTAAAATAATTAGCTCAATTAAAATGTTTTCAACATTTCATCTGATAACCTACCCTAGATTTTCATTGTTTTCAAGAAAAGGAACAATTCTTTACCAAAAGTGTACAAATGGAAATGAAAAAATCAACGATAAAATTTTAGCTTTCCTTGAACAGAACTCCAAATTAAAATTAAAAATATTAATACGACGCTCACGGTTATTCCGGCAACTATGAATAAACTGCCATAAGAAATTGATTCAATTACGATTCCACCAAATAAGGGCCCCACGGCTCTGCCCGCTGAGGCCCAGGCCATAATCTGGCCTTGATAGAAGCCCTTGGCTTGAACTGGGGTCATTTCATTGACCAAAGCAGGAATAGTTGGAAAAGCAGTTGCCTCTCCAAGTGTCAAAATAATCATTGCAATCACAAATCCTACATAAGCTTTAACAAATATCAGGACAATAAATGAAATAGCAACCATTGCAATGCCAAAAAATATTTGGCCAATCAAATTCTCATAATAACGAGCAACCCAATTTATGACGATTTGCAAAATTACAATTCCACCAGCATTGATGGTCCATAAAAAACTGTAATTTTTTAAAGGGATGCCCAAGGAAGTCATATAAACTGATAAATTGGAAACCCATTGCTGATACATGATCCAAATTAAGAATAAGGCGACAAAAAAGGAGCAAATAATTATGAAGTTTGGGCGGGGAAGTTTTTGCTTTTGCAACTTACCAGTGGCTTTGGTAATTTTTGGGGCATGGCGAATCAATGAAGCTGGTTTATAACGGAAAATCACAACTATTAGGAATACCGCACTTAAAATTGCCGCTACAATAAAAAGTAAGGTAACACTAATTCCGTAAACAAACCCAACCAAAGATGTGCCCAAAACAACCCCTAAATTTTGCGTGAAATATAAGATATTGAAGACATAGCGGGTATCTTGAGACTTTATGCTTGTTCCAATTGAATTAACTAAAGTTGTGTTAAATCCCCCACAGATTCCCAAAAAGACCAGCAATACAGCATATAACGGCCAGCCGTGAAAAGGGATCAACAATCCTGTGACTGCTGTAGTAGCGGATACGCCAGCAATCACTAAATGATAGGGGTTAAATCGGTCATAACAGTAGCCACCAAGATAGCTGCCGAGAACACTGGCAAGAGAATTTGCTAAAAGTACTATTCCAATTGAAGTTAATGAAATGTGTAAATCATTATGAAGATAAACACTAGTTAACGGCCAAATGAAGCTCATTGCGATACTTACAATCAGAGCCCCAAAGGAAAGCCAAAAAAGTTTAATTTCTTTCAAGTTAATCCCCCTTTTGCTTTTTACTATTGTATCAGAGGTACTTTCAAAATTTGAGCAAAATAAAAGGCGGGCAAAAGCTCGTCTGTAATTTATTAATTAAGTTTTAATTGGATAAATTTGCTGGTCTTGAAAAGCCAACAACGTGCCACCAGGGAGCGTAAATTCTTTCAGTAACCACTCCACGGTTTTGTGAATCAATCATTTTACCGTTACCGATGTACATGCCAACGTGGCTAATACTTCCGGTACTGCCACCAAAGAATACTAAATCACCTTTTTTAAGACTGTTTTTTGAAACTTTCTTAGTGCCGCGATATTGTGCTTCAGCAGTTCTTGGAATTGATTTTGAAATTGATTTTTTGAAAACGTATTTGGTAAATCCGGAGCAATCAAAATTATTTGGGCCAACGGCACCATATACGTATCTTGCACCAAGATGTTTTTTGGCTTCCTTATAAACTTTTGAATAAGAAAGCTTGGAACTTGCACTGGCTTGTTGGGCATGGACGTAAGCGACAGCGATAATTAATAAGAAAGCTGCCAGTAATAAAAGTGGTTTAAAAATTGATTTGGTGTTGTTTCGGGTAAAAATAATAAATCTCTCCTTTAAATAATGTCTTTAATTTAATTTTAATAGCTGCTAACCAATTGCTGGTTGGCTGAAACGTAATTTCCATTAGTTAACTGAAATCGATAAGCGCCGCCGTTCGATCTTTCAATCGATTTAACCGAAAGAACTTGATTGGGGCTGGTTTTTGAAACTTTGGATTTTAAGTTGACATCACCATACTGATAAACTGTAGTTAAGGCTTTAATCTTTTTACTTGAAGGTATTGATGTGAAGTAAGTGGACTTGTTAGTTGATGAAATCCACGAATTTACTACTTTAGAATTTAAAACTCTACTAAGGTCAACTCTGCCAGAAACCCCAGCTAAACTTCCACTTGATGTGTATTGCCATAAATCCGCAGAAACATTTGGTTTAGTGGAGTAGTTTGCAATCCATGATCCATCAAACTTGGAATAATTAATTTTATAAGTATTGACGTAGTTTTGATAAGAGTAATAAACAAGCGGCTTCTTAGTTAAAGATCTCATCGTTGACAACCAAGCGTTGACGTATGATTGTTCACTTCCACTACCTTTTCGTTTTTCGTTATCTAAAACGTAGAACCTGGCGTGTTTACTAGCTCGCTTATAAAAATCCTTAGCTTCCTTTTTTGCATCAGAAGCGCTGGAAAATTCAGCGAAACCATATTGGCCAAAGGGAACTCCGTATTTGTAGGCGCCATTTGCGTTAGTATCTTTTTTGGTATCAATCACGAAATCAGAATCACCAGAATCACCATGTTGAACCCTGATAATTGCTAGCTTGAGTTCCTTGGAAGCTTTGCTCCAGTTGATTGTTCCTTGGTACTGAGAAACGTCGGCAATTTTAGTTTTACTTGCATAAGCACTAGTTGCTAAACTAAAAGCAGCGATAGTACCTAAAAGCAGGCCGACAATTTTTTTAAAAGTGATTTTCATAAATGATCCTCCTCGAATCTACAAGAACCATTATAAAAAACCAATGCTACTAAACAGTCTCAAGCATGTTTCATAAATGTTAAGAAAGATTTCACTTGTCAATAATGGTGATTAAAGCCTGTTAGTTCGGCGATAAGAAAGGAGGCTGACTCGTAGAAAATATTGGTAAAATCGAAATTTTGCCAGTAAGTGCGAATAAATCACGGATTAAAAATTTTATTATTACAATCTTTTTGTTATTTGTAATAAATTATTTTCATTTATATGAAAGAAAAGGGACAATAGTCCTTGCGAAAATTATTTTCATATTCTATAATAATTCACAGATTGAGTGAAAGTTATTTTTAAAAGGGAGCTTAAATACAATGCAAATTGGAATGATTGGCTTAGGCAAGATGGGTCTGAACCTTGTGAAAAATATGATTCGCAATGGTAATGAGGTTGTTGCTTTTGATTTAAATAAAGAAAATGTTAAATTGGCTGAACAAGCAGGAGCAACTCCAGCTTCAAGCAACGCTGATTTGGTAAACAAATTAACTGCACCAAAAACTGTTTGGATTATGGTTCCAGCAGGCAAACCAACTGAATCAACAATTGATGAAATGCTTAGTTTACTTTCAACAGGTGATTATTTAATTGACGGTGGCAATTCATTTTATGAAGATTCTGTTCGTGATGGTGAAAAGGCTGATGCAAAAGGAGTTAATTTCTTTGATTGCGGTACTTCTGGTGGTATGGAAGGTGCCAATAAAGATGGAAACTTCATGATTGGCGGTCCAAGTGCTGAAAAATTCGAGCACCTTAAACCATTGTTTGAAGGAATTTCCCAAAAAGGTGGTTATCTTTATACTGGTAAGACTGGTTCAGGTCACTTCCTTAAGATGGTCCACAATGGTATCGAATATGGAATGATGGAAGCAATTGGTGAAGGCTTTGATGTTTTACACAATAGTCAGTTTAAATATGATAACGAAGCTGTTGCAGATATGTGGTCTCATGGTTCTGTAATTCGTGGCTGGCTGATGGAATTGGCTAAAGAAGCTTTTGCCCAAGATGGTAACCTTGATAAGATTTCCGGCAAGATGTTTTCATCTGGTGAGGGTAAATGGACTGTTCAAGAAGCAATTAAACAAGGCATTCCTACTCCAGTTATTACTGAGTCGCTTTATGCTAGATATCGTTCAATGGAAAAGGATACTTTCACTGGTAAGGTTGTCTCTGCATTACGTCACGGTTTTGGTGGCCATGCAATGGATGAAAAGAAGTAAAAGTAGAGTGAGGAAACAGGCGTTTTGATCGCAGAATTTAATCAACTAATGCAGAGATTCTGATTTTGAATGTTTGAATTAGTTGATTAAATGACCGAAATCAGCCTGCTGGAACACATTTCAGCAATAAAAAAATAGAAGGTTGGTACAATTTTATCCTTGTACCAGCCTTTTTTGCTACACTTTTCTGTAAGCGGTTGCGATAGTTCTGCTATAATTTGATTGTAAAGAAAAAAGGGGATTTTACTATGGATACGAAAAAAGAATTTAAAAGAATTATGGCCGAGCAAAATGAGATTGCTTTAGCTACTAGTGTAAATAATATTCCTGACGTTCGAATCGTAAATTTTTACTATGATCCGGATGCAAATCTTCTATACTTTTCTACTATAAAAGAGAATACCAAGGAAAAGGAAATGGCGGAAAACCCAAATGTTGCTTTTACCACTATTCCTAATAAAAAATTCGAACATGTTAAGGCTCACGGCAAAGCCACTAAAAGTTCTCAGACAATCTTTGATATGGCTGATAAATTTGTTAGCAAAATGCCATTCTATCAACATACTTTAGATACCATTGGTAAAACTGAAACTTTAATTTTATATCAAATTAAACTGGAAGATGCTCGGGTAACTTTAAGTGCTGGTGATTCTGGTAGCCTTGATTTTTAAAATATATCATTTTAAAAATTTGGAATTTGGAGGATTTAATTAATGACCAAAGTTTTAATTGTAAATGCGGGGAGCTCTTCTTTAAAATTTAAATTATTTGACATGCCAAAAGAACAAGTCTTGGCGGATGGTGAAATAGAGCGGTTAAATCTCCCTGGTTCAAAAGTAAAAATTAAATATGGCGATAGTAAGAAATTTGAGATGCAAAAGGATAAGATTGACTACGAATATTCAGCTGCCATTATGTTAAACCAGCTAAAGGAATTAGGAATAGTTGATCATCTCCATGAAATTTCTGCGGTAGGCAATCGAGTGGTTGCTGGCGGGGATGAGTTTGAAAAAGTTGCAAAAATTGATAAGGATTCTTTAAAAAAGATTGTTGCTTTGGGAGAAATAGCACCAATTCATAACCCGGTTGAAGCGGAGTATATTAAAATTATTCAGCGAATTCTGCCAAATGTTACACAGTATGCCATTTTTGATAGTGCTTTCTTTAAAGACGTTCCTGAAGTTAATTCTATTTATGGGATTCCGTACGAACTGACCAAGAAATTTGTCATTAGAAGATATGGTGAACACGGAATCAATCATCAATTTATTACTGAACAGGCAATGAAAGACCTTAAAAAACCAGAGGCTAAAATTGTAACTTTGCATCTTGGTTCGGGAGCTTCAGTGGCTGCTGAAAAAAGTGGTAAATGTTTCGATACATCCATGGGATTTACCCCAATGAATGGTTTAATCATGGGGACAAGATCAGGGGATGTTGATCCTGCTTTAGTTCCGTTCTTTATGAAAAAGATGGGTGCCAAAGCTGATGACGTGATTGATATGTTTAACCATGGTTCAGGCTTACTAGGTGTTTCTGGAGTTTCATCTGATATGAGGGATTTGGAGAGTTCGAAGGATCCGCGAGCCAAATTGGCACTGGATATGTTTGTTAACCGGGTAATTAAGTTTGCCGCAAGTTATATCACTGAACTTGGTGGAGTAGACGCAATTGTTTTTTCTGGTGGTATAGGTGAACACGATGAATGGGTTCGAAAAGTGGTTTGTTCAAAGCTGGAAATATTTGGCTTGAAACTAGATGACCAATTGAATGCTACTAAAAAATCAGGGCACTTAGAGTCCGCGGATTCGAAAGCTAAGATTTTGCTTATTCCGGCTAACGAAGAGTTGGCGATGGTAAGGGACGTTTTTAAAGCTACAAATTAACGGCCAAAATAAAACAGTTGCAGAAAGTGGTGATCAGGTTTGACTGATTGAACTTTCTGCAACTGTTTTTTGTTTACATTATTTTCAATTAATAATTGATCTGGTATTTAATTTCATACGATTGTTTTTGATTTGCCGGAAGAACATGGCTGCCAAAACCTTTGTGGTTTTGAGCATCAGGTAAACTTTGAGCTTCCAAAGCAACTCCAGCGAAGTCAGGGAAATCAGTATCTTTGGTCCAACCCTTTGGGGTAAAGACAACTAAAGCATTTCGACTGGAGAGAATGTTAACTGATCTACCGGATTGGGGATCACTCAAAGTAGCTATTGGCTGCTCAGGCGTATGATCATTGATTACGAAAATGTCATCAAAAGGATTGCCTGTCTGATTTTCGACTGCTTTGATAGCATCACCAAGTTTTTGACCATTTCTGAAATCATAAGGTGTGCCGTTAACCTCTGGCATTTTCCCATCTGGAGTTTTTTCGGGCATGTTAAATTCCAGGTGTTTATCGGCATTAATCTTTAAGTTAAGCCCAAGCGTATTTTGAGAATCACTAAGGTTGAAGTAAGCATGAATTGTTGGGTTAAATAAAGTATCAGCATCACTGCTTGCTGTGAATTTAACAGTAACCTCATCGTCTTCACTAAGTGAGTATTCAACTTGTGCCTTCATATTTCCAGGAAATGAATCGGAAGCGGAAGTGATATTTGTGTTGTAAATAATTTTATTATCTTCGATTCTGCCGTCCCAAATTCTGGAATTAAATCCGTGAGGTCCACCATGAAGGGTTGTTGTTCCTTCATTTGGGTCAACATGATATTCTTTTCCCATTAACGTAAAGGTGCCCTTTGTGATTCTACCAGCTGTTCTACCGATTGCTTGGCAAAGGTAAAACGGATTATCCAAATATTTTGCTGGACTGGTGAATGAAAGAAGAATATTTTTCTTCTTTCCATCTTTAGTTGGAACATAGATTCCAGTAAAAGTTGATCCCAAAGTCATTGTGGTAATGGAAACACCATTATTATTAGTTAAAGAATATTGTCTAACATCTTTTCCTTGATACTTTTCTAAGGTCTTTGTATCAGATTGCATCCAGTTTCACTCCTCAATAATAAATTTAGTAATAAATATTTTGAAAACGCTTCAAATTTATTATACTATTATTTTGTACGGTATACAATGATTAATAAATTTTTGTCCGGATGACCGTTCCTTGGCACTTTTTACTGGCTTTGATGATGATTTTTTAAAGAGATAAATTTATTGATTTGTTTGTAATTATAAAATGAGGGGACTATTATTGTGAAAGCTATATTAGAAATTTTATCAGGGGTTTCTGCATTACTATTGCTGGCAAGTGTTATTGCCTGGGGATATGAATACGCTCGAAAAGAGCCAGTTAAACACAGCCACCATTTTTGGATGTGGGCAATCATTTTTGCCATCATTACTTTTGCACTGATGGAATTAGAATTTAAAATTGGATGATAAATTTTTATCATTAGGTGGGGGTAGGTTACTGTGGAAATAAAATATATCAAAGTAAAGGAAAGCCTCAGAAATAATATTGTTTCTGGGAAATATAAAGTAAACGATAAGATCCCCACGGAGTCAGAGCTAATGAAAGCTTATGGCGTCAGTCGGTATACTATCCGACGAGCTGTGGGCGACCTAGAGCATGAGGGATATATTTACCGAGTTCAAGGCGGTGGCATGTACGTTGATGACTGGATAAATAAAAAAAATAACGTTAATCAGTTAAGGCCAAGTATTGGGGTGGTTACTACCCACATTGCCGATTATATTTTTCCAAGTATCATTAGTGGAATCGATCGGGTGATTTCAAATGAGAATTCCATGATTTTGATTGGGAATACTCATGACCAGTTTGATAAAGAACGTCAGAATTTGTTGAACATGATGGACCATAATGTTGCCGGATTTATTATTGAGCCAACTAGAAGTACGCTGGATAATCCTAATTTAGACGTTTATCAAATGATAATTGATTCTGGCAAACCAGTTGTTTTTATTAATGCTCATTATCCTGAACTTGAATTTCCTTACGTCGAACTTGATGATAAGCAAGACGAGATTATGATGGTTAATTATCTGCTTTCTCACGGGCACGAGAGAATTTTAGGAGTCTTTCAGGTTGACGACATTCAAGGAGTTAACCGGATGAACGGCTTTGTTCGAGCTTATCAGACTCATGCAGGTAGTGTTTCTTCAGGTGATATTATGATGTATCGTTCGGATGATAACATTGAAGGAGTTCTCTCTCAGATCAAGAGTAGAATAACAAATAAGGGAGACGATGCTCCCACTGCCATTGTTTGCTATAACGACGCATTGGCAATTGAAGTTATCGGTATGCTTCATAAAAACCACATTCAAGTTCCTGATGATATTTCTGTCGCCGGTTTCGATGATTATGAACTTTCTAAATTTATCGCTCCTAGTTTGACAACAATTACGCATCCAAAGAGACAAATGGGAGAAATAGCTGCCCAAAAATTGATGAAGATGATTAATAAAGAAAAAGTTGAGTCAACAATCTGCAAAGTTAATCTGATTGTGAGAGATTCTACCAAAGCAATTTAATTAATATTTATGGTCCTTATCCATTTGCAAACAGTGGGTGAGGACTTTTTATTTTAAAAAATAAAAAAGTATTTTTTTAAGGTCATTAAAGTGGGTAAAAGAAAATTTACCCTTTGTTTATACCTACAAGCGAAAACATATTTGATTTATTCGGACAAATATATTATACTTTCGTTTGTAAGCGATAACAGCAAGCGCTTACAGTATGATGTACGCGCGAACATCATAATGTACAGCAATTATTATTTTAGTTTCAGCTATTTTTAGCAAAGGGGTGCTAACGTTGAAGAAAGTTTCAAATGGCTTTATTTATACATTTGGAGGCTTAGGTGGATTACTTTTTGGTTACGATATTGCTTCTGTTTCTGGAGCAATTCTGTTCATCCAAAAGCAATTGAATCTAGGACCTTGGCAACAAGGGATGGTTGTTAGTTCAGTTTTGATTGGTGCGATTATTGGTGCCTTGGGTACCAGTAGGTTTTTGGATACCTATGGCCGACGTCGTCTGTTGATTTGGGCAGCAGTTATCTTCTTCATTGGTGCGATTACTTCTGGACTTGCGCCAAATTATGAAATCTTGATTGTAACTCGTGTCATCTTAGGACTTGGTGTTGGGATTACTTCAGCTTTGGTTCCAGCATACTTGCATGAACTTGCTCCAAAGGAGGTTCATGGTGCCGTAGCGACAATATAGCAGTTAATGATTATGATTGGTATTTTACTTGCATACATTCTTAACTACACATTTGCCCACATGTACACTGGCTGGCGTTGGATGCTTGGTTTTGCCGCACTACCAGCTGCTATTCTGTTCTTTGGTGCTTTGTTCTTGCCAGAAAGTCCTCGTTTTTTGGTCAAAGTTGGCAAGAAAGACGAAGCTCATTCAGTTTTGATGAATATCAACAAAGGTAACGAAAAAGCCGTTGATGTTGCAATGAAAGAAATTGAAGAAACAGCAGCTCAGCATGAAGGCGGCTGGAGTGAACTCTTTGGTAAAGCAGTTCGTCCAGCTCTTATTACTGGGTTAGGGGTTGCCATTTTCCAGCAAGTTATTGGTTCTAACAGTGTTATTTTCTACGCTCCAACAATCTTTACTGATGTTGGCTGGGGAACAATGGCTGCATTGCTTGCACATATTGGAATTGGTATTATTAATGTTCTTGTTACCGTTTTGGCTATGTTCTTAATGGATAAAGTCGATCGTAAAAAGATGTTGATTTTCGGTGCCGCCGGAATGGGTGCATCGCTACTTGTTTTGTATATTGCATTGGCACTTGCTGATGGGACTCATGCAGCCGCAATTATTTCAGCTCTTGCTCTTACTGTTTATATTGCGTTCTACGCAACAACTTGGGCTCCAGTTACCTGGGTTCTTATTGGTGAAGTCTTCCCACTTAACATTCGTGGCTTGGGAACATCACTTTGTTCAGCAACCAACTGGTTAGCTGATATGGCTGTTTCCTTGACATTCCCAGTTATGCTTAGTGCTTGGGGAATTCAATATGCCTTTCTGTTCTACGCAGTGATCTGTGTTATCGCAATCATTGTTGTTCACAGTCAGTTTATTGAAACCCGTGGTAAATCACTTGAGGAAATTGAACTCAGTTTGCACAAAGCTGCCGGGGTTGATGACTCAAAGAATTAATAAGTGTTTAAAGAGATCCGTTAGTTAATGGATCTCTTTTTTATTAGAGTTTTGGTTATTATGCTAATAAATCATATTCACTATTGATTTATCCGTATCAATAATTTATAATATTTCATGTAAGCGATAACACAATTGATTTGTGTACGCTTGATATTCTAAATATGGTTTTAAAAAAACACAAACAGAGGAGATATAACCTTATGTTAGAAACACCTAATTATGAATTTTGGTTTGCAACAGGCAGTCAATTTTTATACGGTGAAGAACAATTAAAGTCCGTTGAAAAAGATGCTCGCGATATTGTTGACAAGTTGAACGCTTCTGGTAAGCTCCCTTACCCAATTAAGTTCAAATTGGTTGCCACTACCGCAGAAAACATTACCCAATTCATGAAGGATGCTAACTATAATGATAACGTTGCCGGTGTTATCACATGGATGCACACCTTCTCACCTGCTAAAAACTGGATTCGTGGTACTAAATTACTTCAAAAACCATTGCTTCATTTAGCAACTCAATACTTAAACCACATTCCTTATGACACCATTGACTTTGATTACATGAACTTGAACCAAAGTGCTCATGGTGACCGCGAATATGGTTATATCAATGCTCGTCTCCACAAGAACAACAAGATTATTTATGGCTGGTGGGGCGATGATGACGTTCAAAAGCAAATTGCTGACTGGGAAGATGTCGCAGTTGCTTATGACGAAAGCTTCAAGATCAAAGTTGCTCGTTTCGGCGATAACATGAGAAACGTTGCCGTTACCGAAGGTGACAAGGTTCAAGCTGAAATTCAATTTGGCTGGACTGTTGATTATTACGCTTTGGGTGACTTGGCAAAATCTGTTGATGCTGTTTCTGAATCAGATATTGACAAGAAGTATGATGAATTAAAGAAAGAGTATACATTTGTTCAAGGCGACAATGATGCTCAAAAGTTTGAAGACTCAGTTAAGTATCAAATTCGTCAATACTTCGGCATCAAGAGCTTCCTTGACAAGGGTGGTTACACTGCATTTACCACTAACTTCGAAGACCTTTATGGGTTGAAACAATTACCTGGCTTGGCTGCCCAATTATTGATGGCTGAGGGTTATGGCTTCGGTGCTGAAGGTGACTGGAAGACCGCTGCTTTGCAACGCTTGTTCAAGATCATGAACCACAACAAGCAAACAGCATTCATGGAAGATTACACCCTTGAATTGCAACACGGCAAAGAAGCTATTCTTGGATCACATATGCTTGAAGTTGACCCAACTATTGCAAGTGACAAACCACGTGTCGAAGTTCATCCATTGGACATTGGTGGTAAAGCTGATCCAGCACGTTTGGTATTTACCGGTGCTGAAGGTGATGCCTTTGATGTAACCATGGCTGACTTTGGTACTGAATACCACTTAATTGGCTATCCTGTTGAAGCTCATAAAGCTCCACACGAAACTCCAAATCTACCAGTTGCTAAGCAGATGTGGACTCCAAAAGTTGGTTTGGAACAAGGTGCTCATGCTTGGATCGAAAATGGTGGCGGTCATCATACTGTTCTTATGTTCGGTGCAAACCGTGAACAACAAATTGCTGACTTGGCCAAGATGTTTGAATTGAACTTCACTGATATCAACGAAAAATATCTTAATACCCACGCTAACTAATTTAAAAAGTAACTGAATAAGCAAAAGCCTAAGGCATCAAAACCTTAGGCTTTTTGTTATTCAAAACAGGTGATTTAATGGTAAGAACTGAAAAAGAAAAAATGCTGGCTAATCAGCAGTATTTAAATACTAATTCTGAATTAGCAGCTGATCGTGATAAAAATCGAAAACTGGTAAATCAATTTAACGAGAAAGTTAAAAATGGCGACAAAGATGCTGCCGACATCTTGAAAAAGATTTTTAAAAAGACCGGTAAGAAAATTGATATTGAACCCACTTTCCATTGCGATTACGGCTATAACGTCGAACTTGGCGAGAATTTCTTTGCCAACTATGACTGTACTTTTATTGACGTCGGTAAAATAAAAATTGGTGATAATTGTCTGCTTGGTCCAGGCGTTCATATCTATTCGGTTAATCACTCGATTGATAGGAAACTAAGGGATGAAGGGTACGAAATTCCTGCTCCGGTAACCATTGGCGATAGCGTGTGGATTGGCGGCAGATCCGTTATCAATCCGGGAGTCACCATTGGCGACAATGTTATAATTGCTTCAGGCTCAGTAGTCACAAAATCTTTTGGCAGTAACGTCATGATTGGCGGCGTGCCGGCAAAAGTTATTAAAAATATTTAATTGGAGTGAATTGAATGGATAAAAAGAGTTTATCTTCTACTTTTACTTTCGCGGATGGTAATAAGATGCCAATCCAAGGATTTGGTGTCTATAAGATTACTGATGAACAGCAACTGATTAGTGCTGTCAAGGATGCCTATGACGATGGTTATCGGTTATTTGATACTGCTCAAATGTATAAAAATGAAGCAGCCGTTGGCAAAGCAATCAAAAACCTAGGCGTCAAGCGGGACCAGATTTTTGTCACTACAAAAATTGCCGAAGAAAATCAGGGCTATGATAAAGTCATGGCTTCATTTGAAGATTCTCTTAAACGCTTGGAATTAGATTATGTTGACCTGCTTTTAGTCCACTGGCCAATTCATACCCACTTTTTTGAAACTTGGCGGGCATTTGAAAAGTTAAAGGAACAAGGATTGGTTAAGTCAATCGGTGTCAGCAACTACGGCATGATTCATTTGGAGTACTTGGCTACCAAAGCTAATGAAATGCCGGTGTTGGATCAGATTGAAACCCATCCATATTTGAATCAGTACGCCATGATTAACTACAACAAGGCCCACAACATTGTCACCCAGGCATGGGCACCGCTTGGCAGGGGAAGTATTTTTGATGATCCAGTTATCGTTAAAATTGCCACAGCCCACAATAAATCGGCTGCCCAGGTAATTTTAAGATGGCAGCTGCAACGCGGTGTTTCCTTTATTCCTAAGTCAGTCCATGCCGACCGAATTAAAGAGAACGGCGACATTTATGATTTTGAGTTAAGTGATGAAGAAATGAAAATGATTGATCAAATCAATAAAAATAAACGGATTAGCCAAGAGCCTGAAATGGTTTACGAGATTGGTCACCAGTATCCCCATGGGTAATTAAAAACGACAAGCAAAGTTGTGATAGCAATCTTGTTTGTCGTTTTTTATCATTTTTAATCGACTTGGTTGACTCTGGTACGATGATAAATTATCAAAGATGATCCCCAAATTAAGGCCAGCGCAAGGGCCAACAGAATTCCCAGTTTCAAGAAATTCAAATTCATACACCAGCTTATAAGCCAGTTAGAATAATTAAATTCCATTCCCATTACTTGAATGAATTCAACAACACCCACGAGAATTGCTACGGTAGCAGATAAACCGGTAAGAACAATGTTATAAATCAATTTTTGAATTGGCGAAGAAAATAGCCAACCATAAGCGGCACTCATAAATAATCCATCGGTTGTGTCCATTAAACACATTCCGGCAGTAAAAAGAAGTGGAAATGAAATAATTGCAAACCAAGGGATCCCTTCACTAGTAGCGACGGCCGAAGTTGCTAAAACCGAAATCTGAGTGGCGGTATCAAATCCTAAACCAAAAAAGAATCCAACAATAATCATTTGAGCACTTGAGTGAATGAAGTTTATCTTTTTAGTAAAGAATTTTACAATTTTGGGCTCATCTTTTTGTGAGATTTCATTGGCGTCGTTTTTGCTAAAATTATGTAATTGTTTATATTCTGAAACTAGTAGAAAAATATTAATTAATCCCAGCAGTGTTAAGACTGATCCAGAAATTACTGGGCCGAAAATATTCCCAACAATCTTTAGGTGGGGAAGTTCTTTTTTGGACCAGCTCATGAACAAAATAGTAACTAAAGCCATTAAAATTACCACGAAGGAATGGCCTAACGAAAAGAAAAAGCCCACTCCATGGGAATTCTGGTGTTCATTAATTAATTTTCTGGTGACGTTATCAATTGTTGTAATGTGGTCTAAGTCAAAAGCATGTTGCAGGCCAAAAGTAAAACTAAGAAAAGCCATTGCCAATAAGGCTGGGTATTTGCTGAAGAAAAGAAAAACTAGCCCCCACCCGCAGCAAAACAGAAATAAAATTACTGTCGCATATTTTAGTGCATCGTGTTTAATTCCATTTGTTTTTGAGTTCAAACAAATTCACCTCCAGATTTTTAAATATTACTCTTATTTTGCGAGCTTTTTTAATTTTTAACAACATTATTTTTTAAATTTATCCAGAAATACTTACCCACTTAATTTGCTCTGGTATCCATCAAATTCTTGGTATATTGTAAAAGCAGATATTAAATTTTTTCTCATATTTCACTTACACAGTACCTATTCAGTTAGAAAGGACTTGTTGAAATGAAAGTTACTGTTCCTTATGGCAAAAGCGATAAATTCGAAATAGATGTGCCTGATAAACAGCTTGTTGGCGTATTTAACCCCAATAAAGTCACCAAACCTGATCCGGCCAAAGCAATTTCCGAGGCTTTAAGTCACCCATATAACTCCGATTCTTTTGATAAATTTATTGATACCAATGGGAAAATTGTCTTTATCGTCAATGATGGTACCAGACCAACTCCCACTGCTGAGATATTGAAACAAATTTATCCAAGAGTAAAAGATAAGAATATTTTCTTTATTGTGGCTACCGGAGTTCATCGTGAACCGACTGAAGAAGAATATGAATTTATTTTTGGCAAAGAACTTTATCATCAGTTAAACGATGAAGGTAAAATTCATTGCCATGATTGTCACAATGATCCTATGGATTACTTGGGCAAATCCAAGAACGGTACAGAAATGTACATTAATAAAATTGTCGCAGAAGCCGACCGAGTCATTCCAATCAGCTCAATTGAGCCTCATTATTTTGCCGGATTCACGGGCGGAAGAAAGTCATTTCTTCCAGGAGTTGCTTCTTATAAAACAATTTCTGAAAATCACCACTTGGCCTTAAAAGATTCTGCCAGAGCAATGAATTTAAAGGGAAATCCAGTTCATGAAGATATGATGGACGCGATGCATGTTTTAAAGAACTTGAAAATCTTTGCGATTGAAACAATTCTTGATTCTGATCATGATATTTATGCTGTTACCACTGGAAATCTTAATGATTCATTTTATGCTGGAATTGATAAAGCTAAGGAAGTCTTTGCCGTTCAAATTCCTCATAAAGCTGATATCGTTATTTCTGCTGCTCCTTTTCCAATGGACGTGGATTTGTACCAGTCTCAAAAAGCCCTTGATAACGGGAAATTAGCCTTGAATAAAGGTGGAATTGAAATTTTGGTGGCAACCTGTCGAACAGGTATCGGACCAAAGCCGTTTTATAATTTACTTAAATCAGATAAATCGGCTGAAGGAGTTTTGAAAAAAATCGATAAAGAGTGGAAACTTGGTTACCATAAAGCTGCTAAAATGGCTCAAATTGATACCTGGGCAAGTACTTGGGCAGTTACTAAACTTACGGATGAAGAAATGATGAACGTTCACTTTAAGCCATTTCACGATTTAAATGTTGCCTTTCAACAAGCTTTAAAGCAAAAAGGTCCTGATGCCTCAGTAATTATTTTGCCTGCTGGATCACTAACTGTTCCTGAAGTTTCTGTTGTTGCCAAGTAAATTTGTGAGGTGATTTTGTGGCTAAAAGTTTTGCCGATATTGGCTATTCTAAAATTGATTTGAATCGTCAAAAAAGGACTGGAGTTTCGGAAGTGATTTATGGTCAAGGAAAATCTGCCAAAGAGATCATCGGCATTATGCAGGTCCTGATGAAAAATAATCAACCAGTACTTTGTACGCGAATAAAGCCCAAAAAAGCGGCTAAAGTTCAGAAAAAATTTCCCAAGAGCGTTTATCATAAACAGGCAAGATGCTTAACGCTTAAAAGAATGTCAGGAGAAATTAATAGCAAGATTGCCATTGTTACAGCTGGGACCACGGACATTCCCGTTGCAGAGGAGGCCGCAGTTACCGCTGAGTTCATGGGCAACACAGTTGAGCGAATATTTGACGTTGGGGTGGCTGGTCTTCAAAGACTGTTAAGTAAGATTGATCAAATCAAGCAGGCTAATGTCATTATTGTGGTGGCTGGAATGGAGGGTGCCCTGGCAAGTGTCGTTGCTGGTTTGGTTTCCAAACCAGTTATTGCCGTTCCGACTAGTGTTGGTTACGGAACTAGCTTTAAAGGGGTTAGCGCGTTATTAACTATGCTAAACAGCTGCTCTTCAGGAGTAACAGTCGTCAATATTGATAATGGTTTTGGCGCCGGGTACTCAGCTAGCCAAATTAATCAGTTAATTTTAAATCCGAACAAAGGAGATAAAAAATAAATGGCGACTTTATATTTAGACCTCTTTTCAGGAATCAGCGGCGACATGTTTATCGGCGCCTTACTTGATTTAGGAATTGATTTTCAAAAGTTTCAAAGTGAACTTGCCAAATTGAATGTTAGTGGGGTTACTACTAGTGCTCAAAGAGTTGCTCACAGTCATATCTACGGGACCAACTTTGAGACCACATTAGATGAACCAGGAAAAGATGATGCTCCTGTTGTAAATGAACAAAAGATTCATCATAGTCATATTCCGCATCGGCATCTCGGTGATATAAAGAAAATTATTAATGATAGTGATTTAAGTTCTGAGGTTAAGAAACATTCGATTGCCGTCTTTACTGATATTGCCGAAGCTGAATCAAAGGTCCACAACATGTCCTTAGAAGAAGTTCATTTTCATGAAGTAGGAGCACTTGATTCAATTGTTGATATTGTCGGCTCTTTTGTTGCGTTAGAAATGCTGGACGTTTCTCAAGTCTTTGCGTCGGTGGTTTCTGATGGTTCCGGTTTTATTCATGTTGCCCATGGAGTTATGCCGGTTCCCGTGCCGGCCGTAATGCAAATGAGGGTTGGTACTAATATTCCTTTTTATCAACTGAACAATATCCGAACTGAACTGGTTACTCCAACCGGAATTGGTTTACTTAAAGAAATTGTCACCAGTTATGGCCAACTTCCCCAAAATCTCGAAATTGAAAAGGTGGGATATGGATTTGGTGACCGAAAGATACCGCAATTTAATGCTCTAAGAGTCATGAAATGTAAAAAAAAATTTAACTAACCAGATCGTTAATAACCAAAGTGATTCAGTTGTGGTAATGTCAGCGAATATTGATGATCAATCCCCAGAAACGCTGGCTCCAATAATGACTGAATTAATGGAAAAAGGAGCTTTGGATGCTTTCTTCACCCCGATTCAAATGAAAAAGGGCCGGCCAGCATATCAGCTAAGTGTTATTGTTAACCCAAATGAGGTTGAGAAAAAAGCTGACTTAATTCTTAGGAATACTTCTACTTTGGGGATTCGTTACCAAACTATGAAGAGAATTATCATGAAGCGATCTTTTCGCCTTGTTTCAACCAAGTTTGGCCCAATCCACGTAAAAGTAGCAGAATTTGGTGATATTAAAAAGCAGTCTCCAGAATTTGAGGACTGCCAAAGAGCTGCAAAAAAGAACAATGTTTCACTGCAAGAGGTTTATGCAGCCGTTTATAAAACAATTTAGGTCAACTGAAAGGACAGATAAGTATGACAAATAAAAAAGAATTGGCTTTGCAAAATTTACTTAGAAATTATCACAAGGTGTTAGTTGCTTTTTCTGGCGGAATCGACAGTACTTTAGTGCTTAAAGAGGCTTTAAATACTTTAGGTAAAGACCATGTTGTTGCTGTTGTCGCAAATTCTGAGTTGTTTTCTGATGAGGAATATAACAAAGCTGTTGACCTTGCTGGTAGACTAAATGCTAACGTCATGGGAATCACAATTGATTATTTAAGCAATGATCACATCGCTCAAAATAAACCGGATACTTGGTATTATAGTAAAAAGATTTTTTATCAAAACATGAACAGAATTGCTAAGGACAATGGTTGTGACGCAGTTTTGGATGGCATGATCATGGATGACAATAATGATTTTCGTCCCGGACTGGTTGCTCGAGATGAAGAAGGAATTGTTAGTCCGCTTCAACAAGCCAATATTTATAAAAAAGATGTTAGAGAAATTGCCAAAAACCTTAATTTGACTAACTGGAATAAGGTTGCCAGCTGCTCGATCTCATCGAGATTTCCTTACTACACCAAAATTGATTCTCAGAAAATTCGTCAGGTAATGAACTCAGAAAAGTATTTAAGAGATCTGGGCTTTCCCACTGTCAGAGTTCGTTTCCATAATGATGTTGCAGTAATCGAAGTTCCTAAAGATCGAATGGCTGATTTACTTAGTAAAAATGAAGATGTTCAAAAGGCTTTAAATTCATTTGGATTCAGATACGTGACTTTGGACCTGCATGGATTTGAAAGTGGCCGAATGAATGAGGCTCTCGATAAATCCGTTAAGGAAAATCTAGTTGAGAAATAAGCTTTAAGCTTGATGAATTTTATTCTTTAATACTTCGAGATCTTCAATAAATTTTTTCTCCAGATTGTCTCTGATGTAGTCTTTTCTAGTGGCGATTGAGACATTAAACTTTTCTGGTAAAGGGGATTGAAGGTAATTTACCGCCAGGTTGTCAGTTGGCAGGATCGCGTCTTTTACTAATAAAGCAATTCCAACGTCCTGGGCCACAAGGTTCTTTAATGTTTCAATGCTTTGAGTTTCAAAAATTATTTTTGGCGAAAAATTTACTCGCTGAGAATAAAGGTTGAGGACATGATCATGGATAAATTTGCCGTTTAGTGTCACAAAGGGTTCCTGTTTTAAATCCTCAAAACTGACTGTGTTTTGTTTTGCTAACCAATGTTTTTTAGAAGAAATGATCACAAACTCACCGCTACTTAAGAAATTAGTGGTGAGTTTTTTATTGCGAATAGGTAAAGAGCTCCCCAAAAGGGCAATATCGATCTTTCCGGCCATTAAGTCTTGGTAAAGCTGGTTTGATCCGGTTTCGTCTAATTCGAGATTAGCCATTAAACCGTCTTCAGCAATTTTTTTTGCTACCAAAGGGAAATACAAGTTGCCAATTATTGGTGGTAATCCGAAACGAATTCCCTTATTAAAATGTTTGATTTCTGTGCTGGCTAAATTTTCTTCATGTAAAATATTTTGGGCGTGATGATATAAAATTTCACCAACTTGAGTCACTTCAATAATGCCTTTAGATCGGTTTCTGAGAACCAAAGTTTCTCCTAATTCATTTTCTAATCGCTTAATAGCTAAAGTGACGGTTGGCTGCTCGACTTTAAATGATTTGGCTAATTCTGTAAAAGTCCCAGTTTTATATAGTGAACAAAAATACTGTAAGTCTCTTAATTTCATAAAATGTCCTCCAGAATTTTTCAAAATATGGGTGGTTATTAATTTTTTATATGGACAGGATTAAAATCCATGAAAATTAATTTAAAAAATCAATTTCTAACGAAAGCTGACATGGCCGAGTTAATTAAAAATATATTGAGATAATTCTAAGATACTTATTAATTTAAATTATAACCCATACCGCATTTGACTATAAATATTTATTAGGAATATTATGTATTTGTAGTTTAATGAAATCGGTTTAGCTATATTTTTTTAAACTACTTTGTGAATAAAATAACATATATAAATTGGAGGTTTTATAAATGCCAGAATATCGTACTGAATCAGATACCCTCGGCCCAGTTAAGATTCCTGCTGATGCTTTATGGGGCCCACAAACAGAACGTAGTCGAAACAACTTTCCGACTGGCCAGTTCATGCCACTGAAGATCATCAGAACTTTGTTGCAAATCAAAAAAGCTGCTGCTCAATCGAATGTGGAAGAAAAGGCCATCAGCAAAGAAAAGGGTGACTTGATCGTCAAAGCGATTGACAGTCTGCTCACTCTTTCTGACGATGATCTGCGAAAAGATTTTCCTCTAAAAGTTTATCAAACTGGTTCCGGGACTCAGACCAATATGAATGTCAACGAAGTTGTTGCTCATAAAGCAGCTCAAATTGATAGTAGTATTGAAATTCTTCCAAACGATGATGTTAACCATGGTCAAAGCTCTAATGATATTTTCCCAACCGCAATGAATATCACTGCTAGCGAAGCAATTTTAGCTTTGGAAAAATCAACTCAACATTTGATCGACGAGTTAAAGGTAAAACAAGACAAATATTGGCGAACAGTTAAAATTGGTCGGACTCATCTTCAAGATGCTACCCCGTTGACTTTTGGCCAGGAAGTAAGTGGCTGGGCAAGTATGCTTGAACATGACCTTTCGTATATCAAGAGTCTTGCGCCAACTTTACTTGAATTAGCTATGGGAGGTACTGCCGTAGGTACGGGCTTAAACGCTGCTCCTCACTTTGCCGATGATATTGCCGAGAGAATGAGCAAAGTCTATGGCTTGAAGTTCACTGCTGATACTAACAAATTTGATGGCCTAGCAGCTCATAGCGGTTTAAACGTTGTTCACGGAGCAATGAAGACTTTAGCTGCTGATCTAATGAAAATCGCTAATGATGTTCGTTTCTTAGCAAGTGGTCCAAGAGCTGGCTATGACGAATTAAATATACCTGCTAATGAACCTGGTTCATCAATTATGCCTGGTAAGGTCAACCCAACTCAAGCAGAAGCTGTCACAATGGCCGCCGTTCGAGTCATGGCAAATGATGTGGCTGTGGATCTGGCATCTTCGCAAGGCAATTTTGAAATGAATGTTTACAAACCAGTCCTTATTGATGCCTTCTTGGAATCAGCTGACTTGTTAACTGGAACTATGCAGGGCTTTGCCGATAAAATGATTCATGGCTTGACTGTCAATGCTGATCGAATGAAGGAACTTGTTGATAATTCATTGATGACAGTTACTGCATTATCACCTCATATTGGATACCATGACAGCGCTAAAATTGCCCAGGCTGCTGATAAAGCTGGGTCTACTCTGAAAGAAGCTGCGGTTAAATCTGGTGAAGTTACCGCTGAACAATTTGATGAGTGGGTTGATCCAATTAAGATGACCAACATTGATCGTAAGTAATTTTATTTTAATTAGAAAGTTGGCAGAATTTTGAATAAAAAGTTACATTTTGTTGCTTTAGTGGGCACTAACGCAAACTTTAGCTTTAACCGAATATTGCTGCAGTATATGAAAAAACATTATGCGGACCATTGTGATATTGACGTCACCGAGATTGCTGACCTACCGCTATTCAATGAAAACTTAGTCAAAACTCCGCCAAAACCTGTTATTGAAATTGGTGAAAAAATTGCTAATTCCGATGGCATTATCATCGGCACTCCTGAGTATGACCACGCTGTTCCAGCAGCTTTAAAGAGTTGTTTGGAATGGATGTCTTCAGCAATGCATGCTTTTAGGGACAAGCCGGTTATGATTGTTGGCGGGTCCTATGGTCTTCAAGGTACAGTTCGGGCTCAAATTAACTTAAGAGATATTTTAGATTCTCCGGGAGTTCAGGCAAAAGTTTTGCCGGGTCATGAATTTATGCTTCCCCATGCTAATCAAGCTTTTGACAAAGACGGCAACTTAATCAATAAAAAAACGGTTCAATTTCTAGATGAATGTATGAAGGCTTATATGGAGTTTGTTCATGCTCTTAGAGTCTAAAGGAGAATTAATAAATGGCAGAAAAATACATTTTTAAACCAAATGATATTAGTGATTTAAAAGACAAGTATGATTTGATTATTATTGGGTCTGGTGGCACTGGAATGGTTGCTTCGCTTCAAGCAAAACAGCTTGGTTATAATCCAGTTATTCTGGAAAAAATGGCACGAAACGGTGGTAACACCAATCGGGCTTCCTCAGGCATGAATGCAGCAGAAACTGATGTTCAATTAAAACATCACATTGTTGATAGTTATGAAGATTTTTATGATGACACTTACGTTGGCGGCGGTAAATTAAATAACCGTGATATGCTTCATTATTTCACTTCTCATGCAGCTTTAGCCATTGACTGGCTAGCTGATCACGGAATTGAATTGGACGATATCACTATTACTGGTGGCATGAAGACTAAGCGAACTCACCGTCCAAGCAGTATGGCTCCAATTGGTGCTTTTTTGGTTACCAATTTATTAAAATTAGTCGAAAAAGCCAAGATCCCAGTATTTAACGAAGTTCATGCTGATGAATTAGTTAAAGATGGTGATAAAGTTGATGGCGTCAAGGTAACTTTGCCTGATGGTTCCAAAAAGACGATCACTGCCAAGGCAGTTATCTTAGCTACTGGTGGCTTCGGTGCAAGTAAAGAATTGATTGAGAAATATCGTCCTGATTTGGAAGACTACAATACCACCAACCAACCAGGGGCTACCGGCGATGGAATTAAATTAGCCGAAGGTGTTGGTGCCGGTTTGGTTGATATGAACCAAATCCAAGTTCACCCAACCGTTAATCAGGATACTGATCATGCATTCTTGATTGGTGAAGCTACCAGAGGTGAAGGTGCCATTCTGGTAAATTTTGATGGCAAGCGATTTGTTAATGAACTTGATACCAGAAAGAACGTTACCAATGCAATTAATACACTGCCACAAAAGAGTGCATATCTGATCTTTGATACAGAAATTCGAGCTCATGTCAAAGCTATTGAATTTTATGACCACATTGGCTTGGTTACTCATGGAGATACCATTGAGGAATTAGCCAAGAATATTAAGGTTGATCCAAAGAATCTTTCACAAACAGTTGCTACTTGGAACAAGGACGTGGCGGCTAAGAAAGATAATAGCTTTAACCGAAGTACTGGGATGGATCGTGATATTTCCAAAGCCCCATTCTTTGCCATTCACATTGCCCCGGCTGTTCACTACACAATGGGCGGTGTCAGAATTAATCCAAAGGCTCAAGTCCTTTCGGAAAATGGTAATCCAATTCCTGGCTTGTTTGCTGGTGGTGAAGTTGCTGGTGGCCTTCACGGAAATAATCGAATCGGTGGGAATTCAATTGCCGAAACGGTTGTCTTTGGTCGCCAAGCAGCAGAGCAAGCGGTTAAATTCATTCAAGGATAACCATCAGAGCAAAAACATTTCTATTTTGGATGATTCTTTCAGTAGTTGGGATAATTTCTATAAAACAACTTAGAATTATAAAATATCAAATTGAGTTCTAACAATATTTTAAATATTTAAAAAAATATCGATATTTTTGAACAAAATAAAGTATTTTCTAAATGAAAGCGTTATAATCTAAAGTGAATAATTTAACAAACGATATTTCGTTTAGAAAGGTCAGGTATTTTAATATGAAAGATTCAACAAGAAAAGTAATGTTGGTTGGAGATGGAGCAGTTGGCTCATCTTTTGCTTTTTCACTTTTGCAGCACACTAGACTTGATGAACTCATCGTGGTTGATATTAATGAGGATCGGGCTAAAGGCGACGTGTTGGATTTGAAAGATATCCTGCCTGATATGGATCCAACTAAATTACACACTGGTTCATACAGTGACGCTAGTGATTGTGACGTGGTTGTCATCACTGCTGGTATCCCGAGAAAACCAGGAGAAACCAGACTTCAACTTGTTAATAAAAACGTTAAGATTCTTGATAGTATTGTGACTCCTGTTGTAAAAAGCGGTTTTAATGGCGTCTTCGTCGTTTCTAGTAATCCAGTTGATATTTTGACTGCAATTACACAGAGATTATCCGGATTTCCAAAGAATCGGGTAATCGGAACCGGAACTTCTTTGGACACTGATCGTTTGAAAGTAGTTTTAGCTGAAGAGTTAGCAGTAAGCACGCAAGCTGTTGATACTATGGTTTTAGGCGAACATGGTGATACATCATTTCCTAATTTTGATGAAGCCACAGTTAATGGTCAGCGCCTAGCAGCTCTTCCCCAAATGACTCAAGAACATTTGGCAGACATTGAACAAAAAGTTCGAGCTCGTGGTGGTGAAATTATTAACCTTAAGGGTGCTACTTATTATGGTGTTGCTAGAAATCTTGCAAGAATTGTTCAAGCCATTTTGGAGGATAGCAATATTGTTTTACCGGTTTCAGCACCGATGCGCGGAGAATATGGTTTAAATGATATGTATATTGGCGCTCCCGCAGTTATTAATGCTAGTGGGATTGCTAAAGTTATTGAAACACCACTTTCTGATGAAGAAATGCAAAAGATGCAAAAATCTGCTGAACAACTCAGCCAGGTTCTATATAGTGCGAATTGAAGCAAATAAGTTAGGATAAAAAATAAAGTCTCACTGTAAATGAGACTTTGTCAGCAATTATTTTTCGGGATTATTTTATGTTTGTTGGATTGTAATATTACGCGTGGTGCTAGTTGAT
>DIDF01000033.1 GCA_002418005.1 Lactobacillaceae bacterium UBA5807 | reverse complement strand
CTTAATTTTACAAACAGGGTTTAAAAAACTTTTTTTAAATTGAATATTGTCCTACTAACTTTTTGCACAATACAAGTGAAATTATTAACAAAATTTGAGCCAGAGGGTTTGCAAACGCTTACAATTATGCTATTATATAGACGTGGAAGGGAAGAAAAGTTCGAAGTAAGCCGGGGTTTCATTCCTGCTTTGCAAAATCTATGTATCATGTTTTTCTATATAAGTTTCTAGGAGATGTGATGAGTATAAACTATTTGAACGTATTTAATAAGAATACCTTTGAGTAGATTTACTATTAATACTTGCTGGAGTAACTGAGTGATTATTTGTGACGAGGTCCCTTGTAGTAAGTCGAGTCGAGGATTATATTTAAAATCAAATAATCGGCGTTATGTAACTAATTGGTTGATCGTACGGCAAATATTTAAGATAAATTCTAATTGTGTAAAAATATTTGAAAAGCAATGTTTGCGACAGATTTGATTGACCGGATTCAATTAATGATGAGGCGATAGAACATTAAGTTAACATTAAAGCGGGTAATTAACCCCACAAAGAAGCACCCTTCCGTATAGGGTTCAAGCAAGTATCAATCCGAGAAGCTTGAATCCTATTTTTGTGTCTTTAAAAAGTTTTTTATTTATTCTTCCTATGAATCGTTACATAATTTGGGAAAGCAATATGATATTTAAGTGATATAATATAGTTCCTTGGCAGGGGCACAATAAGGGCTGATATCTTGATTTATCAGGATGTTAGCCCTTTTAATATTTGTTATTATCAAAGAATAAATTTAGATTCCTGGCAAAGACTCATTTTTGTTCTTCAAGTTAGTTTACACAAAAACGGAAAAAAGTATTCTTAAAGTCAAAGACAAGAAGTTACTTTGACTTTAGAAAGGCAGTTTTTTATGGATTTTCAACGAATTTTTGTCATCGATCTTGTTTCTCTTGGAGTTGGTGCTGCTAAAGATGCCGATAAATATGATTCTATTGGTGCAGATACATTGGGCCATGTGATGGATCAATCAGAAGAAGGATTTTCTTTACCTGAATTAACTTCTTTTGGACTCGGAAATATTCGCCGAGATTCTCCTGTAAATCAACTTGCCCCAGTAGAAAATCCTAAAGCTTACTTTGGTAAGTTAGGCATGCAAAGTCATTCCAACGGTTTTAACGTTGGGCTTAGAGAAATGTTTGACTATAACACTAATGTCCGTACAACCAGTTTGATGGATGATGTCCCAACCCTTAGCAAAGGGAAATGTAAAACTATCATTATTAGTAATTATCAAAATTACCTAGCCAATCAATTACACACGGAAAACATTTCGGTTGGCGATGACGCTGACGTCTTTAGAGAACTTCATCGAATAGCAGTTAAGCCCCAAGATGGCTTGATTTATGTCCGAATTTCTGGCTTGCATCGACGGGCTAAACGTGGAGATACCAAGGGTTATCGCCAAGTTTTAAGTGGAGTAGATGGTGAAATTCACCGATTGGCCGGTGAACTTTTTGAAAGTGATTTGTTAATTGTTACTTCCAGCTATGCTAATGACCCTGCTTTGAAACATCGATTTACCAGGGAATATCTGCCGCTCTTGGTGTACTTTAACGGGATAAGCGTTGGCCAATCTTTGGGAAACAGAAATTCAACCGCCGACATTGGGGCAACGATTGCTGATGTTTTTGGAATTACTCTTGGACAAGGGTCAATTGGCAAGAGCTTTCTCTCTGAACTTCAATAGCACTGATTTGTTAATTAATCTTTAAAAAAAAAACATATCTTTTAATCCATGGAAATAAGCAAAGGAGAGCAATTATGGCGATTAAGATTATTATGGATTCTGATCCTGGAATTGATGATGCAGCTGCTTTAACCATGGCATTAAATGATCCTCAAGTTGATCTGAAGCTGATTACTACTGTTGCCGGAAACGTGACTGTTGATAAAACGACCAAAAATGCGTTAAAAATCGTTCGTTTCTTTAATAAGGATGTTCCAGTTGCTGCTGGGGCCAAACAACCTTTAATAAAAAAATTTGAGGATGCCGCCAGAATTCACGGCGAATCGGGGATGCCTGGGTATGATTTCCCAAAAGATTTACCAAAGCCAATAAATGAAACTGCTGTTGAAGCTTTGCATGACGTAATTATGAATAGCGATGGAAAAATTACTTTAGTACCGACAGGAACGTATACTAATGTGGCCCTTTTGTTCAGTGAATATCCAGAAGTAAAGGATCATATCGAAAAAATTGTTGCCATGGGCGGCTCTTTGGGAATGGGTAATATGACCTCTGCCGCAGAGTTCAACATCTTTACTGATCCTGATGCTGCCAAGATCGTTTACAAATCGTCGATTCCAATTGTGATGGTTGGTTTGGATATAACCACAAAGGCACTATTGACTCCTGAGTCCCTTAATAAACTAGAATATATGAATAAAACCGGCAAAATGCTTCACGATATTATCATTCATGACGGGGAGAACAGTGACTTTGGGGTTGCTATGCATGATGTAAATACCATCTTTTACCTACTTCACCCAGAGGCAATTACTACTAAGGATATGTGGGTTGATATCGTTACTGATGGTCCAGCGATTGGCGAAACTGTTGGTGACATTCGCGGTGCTTACCATGATGGCAAAACAAACGCTAAGGTCTGCGTGGATATTGATGCTGCGGCCTTTAATTCGTGGTTTATTGATGAGGTAAGCAGAATTAATAAGTGATAAATTCATTTTTTTCAAACTTGGAAATGAATGACCAGTTATTAAATATATAACATTAAATTAGGGCCCGTCTGAAAACT
>DIDF01000026.1 GCA_002418005.1 Lactobacillaceae bacterium UBA5807 | reverse complement strand
AACTAGCACCACGCGTATTATACTATCTTTTATAAAAATATGCGAACATGTGTTTGAAATTGCTGAATTGTTATGCTAACATAACAGTATCAACTTAAGAAATCATGAGGTGTCGTCATGACAAAAAGTCCCCAAAGTAAACAAATTGAAATTTTACACTATATCTGGGAAAAGGTTAATGAGCATGGTTATCCGCCCACAGTAAGAGAAATTGGTGAAGCAGTTCACTTATCCTCAACCTCAACTGTTCACGGCCATATCTCTCGGTTGCAAAGAAAGGGATTTATTATCAAAGACCCTTCAAAGCCGCGAGCTTTGGAAGTAACTGACGCTGGCCTTGAAGAGTTAGGAATAACTCCCAAACAAAAGCAAATTCCACTGCTGGGAACTGTTACGGCTGGGGAACCAATTTTGGCTGTTGAGGAGGCCACAGATTATTTTCCTTTACCTTCTGAACTTTCTCACAGCGATGCACCACTATTTGCTCTGGAAATTCGCGGCGAAAGTATGATAAACGCTGGGATTTTTAATGGTGATTACGTAATTGTCAAAAAACAAAGTACTGCAGACAACGGTGACATTGTTATTGCAATGACTGACCAGAATGAAGCCACATGCAAAAGATTTTATAAAGAAAGTGATCATTTCCGGCTACAACCCGAAAATGACACGATGGCTCCGATCATTTTAACAAAAGTAAGTATTTTAGGGAAAGTCGTTAGCCTTTATCGGCCACACATTTCTTAATGATACAACCAGGAATGATTTGTTCCTGGTTTTATTTTTGCTTTAAATACTTAAGCTGGTTTTGTTTCCGGCCACTTAAAACATACTTTGAATGATCAGATGATATATCATAGTCGATATTTTCCGAATCAGCTCGAATTCCATCTCGATAAATTTTCTCATAATTGGGCACAGAAAGCTTAGTCCGACTATTTAACAGACTTTCAACATTATTTTTTAATTGCAAATTTGGCACGGACGATTGAATTTTACCTGTGTAAAACTCTCCTTGAGCACCTGAACCGTAACTAAACAAACCAATTTGATCACCTTTTTTTAAGCTATTGCTATTTGCAAGTAAAGAAACCAAACTCAAATAAAGTGAACCAGTATACAGATTTCCAACCAGACTACTATATATTTTAGAAAAGTCAAAATTCCTTTTAATTTCTAAATCATACTGACCACTTTCCTTCGCAAACAAGGCATTCAATGCTTTTTTACCCATTTTTGAAAATGGAAGATGAAAAATAATGGCTTTAAAGTTATTCAGATTTTGACCGTAAAGTTTTTGATATCGGGACCAAGTCTTTAAAAAGAAATCAATGTAGATGTCGGTTGAATAATGACCATCAACAATAGCCTCTTTTTTTTGAATTGGTCGCCAGAAATCCATGATATTCTTAGAAAAAAAGGTGCTGGAAGTATTGATGGCCAAAATTCTGGGGTCTTTTGAAATTAACATAGAAATTGCCCCACCACCTTGGGTAACTTCTCCAGGAGTTTTTAAACCATATCTCGCAATGTCTGCCGCTAACACCAATACTTTGCTGTCCGGGTGAGAACGAATATGATCAATCGCCATTTGGACTCCAGCAGTCCCACCATAACAAGCTTGTTTAATCTCAAAGGCCCGGGCGTTATTTGATATTCCCAATAAAGACTGAATATATATAGCAGCCGATTTTGAATTATCAACACCAGTTTCGGTGCCAAAAATAATCAAATCGATCTTTTTCTTATCTTCTTTAGACAACATACTATCAGCAGCATTTGCTGCCATGGTCACAACATCTTGACTTGGAGGAATAACGGCTTGCTTTTTTTGCCCGATACCAATAAGGTATTTGTTTGGGTCGACCCCACGAGCGTTAGCCAACTCACTCAAGTCAACAAAAAATGGTGAAGTATAAAAACCGATTTTATCAATACCAATATTCATAAAAAGCTCCTTGAAATAAAATAATAAAAATTTTGTTCTTAAACATTTTCAAAACGACAGTCAACTCAACTGAGGGTCAACTGTCGTTTGTAATCTGGTTTAAATTTTCAGTTTTAGTTCTTCGTAAAATGAACCTTGTATTCATCGTTCCCATTAACTGATTTGATAACTTGACCTTCTTGCAATTGACCCGCAACAACAAATCCTTCATGAAAATGACCGGTTGAAATAAAAGTCCATTGAATAACTTGATTTCCTGCCATTGAAGAACCAAAAGCTCTAATCCCTGCTAGTTGACCAATAGTATTATCTGATAAACGGACTTGTTGATTACCGAAATTGGGATTAATGTTAATTGTTAATTGCATATCTGTCTCCTACATTCATTTTATTATCTAATCCATAATATATCATAAACTACATTTAATTGCTAAATAGCCAATAATCGACATTTCTTAAATCCTAAAACCACTTTTATACTGATACATAACCAATGAAGCTAATACTCTTTAAAGAATTAAGATAATGATTTTTTTAAAGATCTTTTTGCCTGCCAAAAAATAATAGAAATTTCTGCCAAAAAAATAGCAAAGAACAATCCGAAACACTCCCCAAAAAAGGTATCGGGTAGCATATTAATGACCGGGTCTTGATTTGGATAAAAGATCCAATAAGAATTTCGAAAAAATATCTCATGAAACCAAACAAAGATTTGGTCGAAATTTACAATCATCAAGGAAATTACAACCAAGCTCACGGTAACAATAACTCTAATCGGATTGATCAAAAACCAAAGTTTACCGTTTTTATGTAGCTTAACCAATAAATACACAGCTATTGGAACGGTAATCAAAAGAATTAAATTATTAAACTCTACAAGAGACTTAACGTCGGCAAAGTGCTGAAGGCCGTGGGCACTACTTGAAAAATAATTAAATTTTAATTTGCCTATCCAAGGAAATTGAATATAGTTAACCATTTTCATGTATTCTTCATGCATTTGGCCAAAACTTAAACCGGTTGCTTGATGAAGATTTAACCAGTGCATATTTAATGAAAAAAGCCAGGTACAATTTATTGTCAATCCAATCGCAAAAGACATCGTAGCAAATAGAATTAAAATTCCACCCAAAATTTGAGTTGCAAAAATTTTCATTAAATCTCCCAATCATCCAAACTATCAATTTCATAGGTTGGTTTCTTTTGCTTTGCGGCTACTTGATCTTTGGTAGAAAGACCTGTGTATACAATCATCGTATCAATACCCGCGTTAATTCCTGCCATGATATCAGTATTGTAATTATCCCCTACCATAAGAACCTGGTCTTTGTTTAAGCCAATTCGGCGAAGTGCACTATTAATAATTTCAGCTCTTGGTTTTCCAATCATAATAGGCTCTACTTGAGTAGCATAACGCACAAAATCAACCACAGACCCAGCTCCAGGCATCATGCCTCTTTCTTTGGGGATGTTCGTGTCTGGATTTGTCCCAATAAATTCTGAACCATTTCTAATCGCTAAAACCGCCTCTGACAGTTTTTCGTATGTCAGATCAGAATCTAATCCAACCACAACATAATCAGGGTCTTTAGAATTCAATTTATAGCCTGATCCTAAAATAACTTGTTTAAGACCAATTTCACCAACAATATAAACGGTCGCGTCTTTCTTTTTATTAGTCCGGTTCAAATAATCAACAGTTGCAATTCCCGAAGTGTAAACATTTGCTGGTTGCACATGAATGTTATGGTTATCAGCTAAATCAGATACTACATCCTCTGGTAACTTTGTTGAATTATTCGTCACAAATAAGAAAGGAATCCCCTTTTTTTTTAGGTTATCAATAAAGCGTTTAGCGGCTGGAATCCTTTTTTTACCCGCATACACCGTACCATCTAGATCAATAAAATAGCCTTGATACTTTTTCATTTACTTCCTCCAGGACTACTTTTTTTCTTTAATAACAAATCGATGTTTCTTGGTTTTGGCTTCCTCAACAATAACGTCTTTATGTTTAGGAACAGATTTCTTTTGTTGAACTTTTTGCTCAACAAAAGAATGTTTCTTTTTTGGCCGGTTATTATGATTATTCTTACTGGAAAAGTGATGAGCATGCCGATTGTTATTGGAGCTTGATTTTCGCTTAGAAGCATTCCCTCGTTTAGAATTATTACTATTTGAGGGATGCTTTTTTTCTGCTCTCTTATTTTTGTGTGGAATCGGCTTTGCCTCAAGGTTATGCACAATAAAATAAGCCGCCCCAAAATTAATATTTTCGAGCAAATAATTTTGAAATTGGGAGATGAATGGGCCATCCGTATTTTTTCGATCATCTGCGTAAAATCCAGTTAATCGCAGTTGCCCATATCCCCAGTCACCAACAATATAATCAAACTGGCTAAAATCAGGACTGAAACGATTAATAAAATCTTCCAATTGAAAACCATCATCGTGATTTTCTATCAGTTCGTATTTATGATCATTAATCAAAAATTGAGTGTCACTTTGACGAGAAATTTTGGCTAGAGGTTCTCTTTTGGAATTTCTTTCGTTCACTAAATCTTGCAAACTTTTTCGGTCCATCTCAATTCTCCTTTCCACTCATTTCAATGGATAATGCTTAGCCAGATAATCGCCAAACACTTCCCGTAAATTTTCATCATATAAAATTTTATTTTTACCCACAATTTCAATTGTCGGAAAAAATGGAATAAACAAGTAATGATCCGGCATAGCAATTTCATATGATTCGGTTGGCAAAACTAAATCCTCATGAAAATAAAGTCTACCACTGTGATGATCATATATTAACCCATTATAATGAAGTTCACCAAAATATTTACCTCGAAAACCCATCCCTTTTTGAGGAAACTTAATTAAAAAGTTATGATTTTTTTCCATCTCGCGAATCATCCGCCATAAATTATACCCATCAAGAGTAACTCGCATTACATGCATGGAGTGTGGAAGCATTTCATGCAGTTCATTGCGATCAACAACTCCTGCAGGCAAATCAGTTAAAAAAAGCCCAGTGTTAAGAATTGCTGCCGAAGTATTGGATTTCTCCATTATTGCCTTTAAGCCTTCGCTAATTAAGCGTGAATTTCCTCGCAAAGCATGATTCATTTTTACTGGAATTCTAGCGATTTTATTTCTGGACAACATCCTCCGCCCACGATCAAGGTAACCTTGAATTTCTTCTTCGTCTTTTGGCTTTTCGGGTAAATCTTTTGTCAAAAAAACCTTGGCACTTTTTGAAATAACTTTGTGGGAAGAATCAACGTTAATAGTAATTTTGCCAACGTAGTGGCCCCATTTCTCAGCCGCTGCTAACAAAACTCCATTAACAATTTCGCCTTTTCGTAACAAATGGTGAGTATGAGAGCCAATAATTACATCCAGCTTAGGAAATTGTTTTGCTAACCGACGATCAACATCAATTCCCAAATGAGATAGCAAAACCACAACATCATACTGGCCCTTAAAATAATTTAAAAGCTTGGGAATAACTTTTTCTGGTTCAATCGGCGTCCAACCTAAAATCGGATACGTAAGCTGATATGGTGCTGTTAGCCCGATGAGTAAAATTCGGGAATTGTTTTTTGTAACAATAATTTTTCCAAGTTTTGCCCATTTTGGTAAAGACTGAGTTTTCGCTTCCAAAATATTTGCGAGGACAATATCAAAGTTTGCGTCAGAATAAAGGTCCTCCAATTGCTCATGGCTGTTCGTCAAACCTTCGTTGTTACCGATTGTTACTGCATCATAATTAATTTGATCTAATAATTCCAAATTAGCTTTACCGTTAGTGGCCTCAGTCAATGGATGAGCCCGATCTAAAGCATCTCCCAAATCAACTCTTATTACTTGGCTTGTCTCACTAGTTTTATTAAGTGATTCAGATTTCATAAAGCGCCGAATTTTAGGCCAATTTTCAAAATGAGAATGCAAATCGTTTGTATGTAATATTGTTATTTCTTCATTCATTTTAAACAATCCAATCCATTTACTTTCTCTTCATAAAATCCATTCGTTTACCGGCCACCATTTTCTCAATTTCCTGTTGAGAAAATGGAGTTCCAAATGGGGGCTTATTATCCAAATAGTCAGTTTCAGGAGTATCAACACCAACATTAATATCCTCTTTTATTGGAACAGAAGAATGATGAATATGCCCATGAAGATTGATGATTTGTTTAACAATTCCCATCATCATTGGGTAATGGGTCATGTAGTACTGGACGTGGTTCATTTTGATTAAAACACCAACATCATGAAATTCGAATTTATTATGACCAGCATTATCCACTTGATAATTATTCTTTTCTAAATATTTAAACAAATTTCGGGGATCATGATTTCCTTTAATTAAAACTAATCGACCATTTAGACTGTTAAGAACTTCAAAAATCTCTTGATAAGCCTTCTTTTCAGGCCGAGTATGCAAAATTGCAATGTCACCCAGATGATAGACAACGTCACCATCTTTAACTCGCGCGTTCCAGTTATTGACAATGGTGTCATTCATATCCTCAACGTTAAGAAACGGCCTAGGAGCAAATTCACTCATGCCTAATAAACGTTCATGAAAAAAATGAGTGTCAGAAGTAAAATATTGCAATGATTAAGCCTCGATTCTAGAGAGTTTTCAATAAATAACATACCATTCAAACAAGCATCTAATAAAACTTAGAAAAAAAGTTGAAATCCAGAAGATTTCAACTAATTATTTATCTTCCTTCAGCTGGATCTTTGATTTGTCTGAAAGGGTTTTGGCAACAAACAAAATAATCAGCCAAATTAATGAGCCTATTAAGGCGATCAAAGTATCTAGCTTTAATACCAAAATTATGCCAACAAAAACCAAAAAGGCTAAAACAAAGTAATCACTAACTGGATAAAATGGCATTTTAAAAGTTAACTCTTTATCTCTTTTTTCGCGATGAATCTGTTTTCGATATTTAATATGGGCTAAAACAATTGCACCCCAGACAAATAAGAAACAGGTAGTTGCCACACTAGAAATAAAGCTAAATATATTTCCAGGCATTACAATACTTAAAATCACAATTAAGGCAATCACACAAGATGAAAAGGTAATCGCACTAAATGGAATTTGCCGAGGAGATAAATGTCCAAGCTTAGAAGAAAGTTTATTTTTCCCTTCAAAAGTCAGTGAAAACAACATTCTTCCAGTAGTAAAAATCGAGCTATTGCAAGAAGACATAGCAGCCGTCAGAACAACAAAATTGATAATTGTTGCAGCTGCCTTAATACCAATTCCAGCAAACACCTGAACAAATGGGCTTGACGTTGGCGAAACGTGCTGCCAAGGGAAAATACACATTAAGGCCAATAATGAACCGATGTAAAATAAAATAACTCTTGTAGGAACTTCATTGATACTTTTGGGAATTGTGTAATTAGGGTCTTTAGTTTCAGAAGCCGTCATCCCAATCATTTCGATTCCTGCAAAACTGAACAACACCATTTGAAACGAAAGCAAGAAACCCTTGGCGCCTTTAGCAAAAAAGTTCCCGCTAAAAACATTACTTAAACTAGCATGGCCAAACGGAGTTTTGTAATTCATAACTACCAAAACCAAACCAGTAATAATTAATGCTACTATGGCAACAATTTTGACAATTGCAAACCAAAATTCAGTTTCCCCAAAGGCCGATACAGCAATAATATTAATTAGGTATAGTATGAGTAAAACATTTAAACTAGTAACCCAAATAGGTATCTTGGGGAACCAAAACTGAATATAAAGACCGGCAGCGGTGATCTCAGCCATAGCAATAGCAATCCAACACATCCAGTAAGTCCAACCGATTACAAAAGCCGCTCGCTCACTAATATAAAGTTTTATAAATGAAACAAAAGAATTACTATCAACGTCGGACAATAACAACTCGCCTAAAGCCCGCATAAGTAAAAAGCAAGCGAATCCGGCAATAATATAAGCCAGAAGAATGGCCGGACCAGCCAAATGAATTGTTTGTCCAGCACCAAGAAACAACCCAGTGCCAATTGTCCCACCAAGCGCAATCAATTGAACATGGCGATTTTTTAGCCCTCGAGATAATTTTTCTTCGTCATTGTCACTTTTTTCCACTGATAACCCTCCATTTTTTATCTATTACTAAAAAGTCGTGATTATTCATCACGACTAGGATTAAGAGTGATTAATTATTTTGAGTCTTACGAAGTCTTTCAATATCTCTAACAATCATTAATTCCTCATTTGTTGGAATCAATAACGTTTTAACTTTGGAACCTTTAGCACTAAGATCTCGTTCAACTCCACGAACGTTATTCTTTTCAGGATCAACCCCAATACCAAAATAACCAAGTTGATCGGCAATCTCTTGACGAATACTAATATCATTTTCACCAATTCCGGCGGTATAAACTAAAGCATCAATTCCGCCCATTTCGGCAACGTAACTGCCAATATATTTAACAATTCGGTTCTTAAATATTTCTCTGGCTAACATTGCTCGATGATTAGTGTCCATTACTTGTTCAATTTCCCGCATATCAGCAGACACTCCGGAAATACCAACTAATCCAGATTTATGGTTTAAAATATCGATCATATCATCAATATTTTCAACGCCTTCCTTATGCATAGCATACTGGATTGCTGAGACATCAACATCTCCAGAACGAGTAGCCATCGTAATTCCGGCTAATGGTGAAAATCCCATGGAAGTATCAAATGACTTGCCATTTTTAACAGCATCAATTGAAGCACCAGCGCCTAAATGGCAAATAACTAACTTTAAATCTTTTAATGGTTTTCCTAAAAATTCGGCAGTTCTTGCTGAAACATAACGGAAGCTTGTCCCATGAGCCCCATATTTACGAACTTTGGCATTTTGATAATATTCATAAGGAAGACTATACATATAGTTAACTTCAGGAATAGTTGTGTGGAATGAAGTATCAAAAACAACCACACTGATAACATTGGGAAGTATTTTTCTAAATGCTTTAATACCAATCAAAGCAGCTGGTTCATGAAGAGGAGCAAATTCAGTAAGACTCTCAATTTGTTTAATAACTTTGTCATTTACAATTGCTGAATCCTTAAAAAATTCACCACCAGCAACAACTCGGTGACCTACGCCAGTAATTTCATCGTAATTCTTGATAATATCCAAGTCGATAAGCTTGTCCAACATCATATGAACAGCCTGCTCGTGATTTTCCAAGTCTTGGACATCTTTAAACTTTTTTCCATCACCATATTTGATAGTGATATTTGATGATCCTAGTCCAATTCTTTCAAAAGTGCCGCTTGCAATAACCTTTTCAGCTGGCATTTCGAATAATTTAAACTTAAGCGTTGAACTACCAGCATTAACAGCAAGAGATTTTCCCATTTTTTATTACTCCTCTAAATTTTTCTATTTCAATAAGTCATTAATTTCCCAATCATCAATTTCAGTCAAGAATTTTCTAAAACCTGCCTCATCTTTGAAAGAAGGAAATTCACCAATCATAACCTTATTGGCTTGATGAGCATTCCCCCCATGCTTTTGGAGAATTAAAATTGACTTTTGAGCAGACTTATTCAAAAACAACTCTAAAGGTAAGTTTAACATACCTTGAAGATAAACTTTATCTTGGATCCACTTTAAAAAGCTTTTTGCTTCACTGGTTTGAAAAAGTTGGCTGGGAACCAAAAACATTCCAAACCCGCCGTCCACCACATGATTCATTGCATATTCAATCAAAACGTGATGAACGTAAGAATGCCCTGAAAGTGATCGGGTTTCAAAGTTTTTAACATTATCATCAATTGGATAGTATCCGACTGGTAAATCACTAACGGCAATATCCACATTGTTTGGCGCAACAACGTCAGAAACCGCATCCTCATGTAATAGATCAACAACGATTCTTTCCAGCTCAAACGAAGCAGCAGCCAATTCAGACATAGCATCATCATTCTCAATTCCGGTCATAGATGGCTTAACATTTAAACTGGAATTAAGTTGATTATAGATAGACGCTAATAAATTTCCAGTTCCCATTGCTGGGTCTATCAAGGAAATCTTTTTAGATCCTCTTTTGATTCCAGAAATTAAATATCTCAAGACAAAAGCGATAGTATCTGGAGTAATTTGATAATTTGCTTGAATATTATCAGCTTTAATTGCCTTTAAGATAGCCATTTGGATAGATTTTCTAATATCTTCCGATTCTAAACTTTCTGGCACAACCCTTTGATAGAGTTTGGCTAATTTATTCTTATCAGGTTCACTTAATCCTTTTTCGTCAACAGAATTAGAATTAATATTTTCTAGTGTTTGGGTTAGAGAATCTAAATAAGATTGGTCAAAAGACTTGGAAAGAATTTCGCTGGACTTATTCAAAACGTTAAATAACTGTTCGATTTTTTCTTCAGACAGAATATCCAACTCCTTTACAAGAATTTAAAACACTACTAAATAGTACCAGATTAATGTTCATATGTTCAAGTAAAAATGGGGTTAGATTCAGTCTTGGTCAGACTTTGGAAGTGAAGGTCTGAATTCTAAATCATACTTAGCCATTTTTTTATGACTATTTTTTTGTGAACGAATTTTAGAATCGTAAATTTCATTTAGAGATTTAAGAGAATCTAAGTGTTGTTGATAAATTGAAATTTGAAGTATTAAAACAGTAGAAACGATTATCGCAAAACACACTCCCACTATCGTTAGAGATCCTTTCTTAAAACCTGGAGTTGGCAGAATATTTTTGACCATTTTCAAACACAACCTTTGTCCTACAATTTTGGGACGACCCGCTCCATTTAACATCTTTAACATTTAATATTAAGGGAACGTGACCCAAAGATTCCCCCGTCAAACGAATCATATTTTTATATTTTTCAAGTCGATATAATTTATTTTCTTTCTCACTAAAAAACTGAACGTTATTTTCATGAATAGATTTTAATTTGAAGTTAAAATGGTCAGACTCAATCAGGTTTAGATAACGATAAAAACTAATCATATTGTTGTTAGGTGAATTTTTAAAAGAGCTAAAAATCAAAAAAACTATCAAAATTGCTTCAAAACTGATGATTGTCCCGATAATTCCTTCTACAAGGATAAAGCCATTTTTGTAACCTTTAACGATATGCTTTTTCATAAATTTTCCTTTTAGATATTAATTCTGTTTGTTCTTGATTAATTTTAATTTTCATCTGGTGATCTACCTGCAAATATAAAAGCGTAAACATTGTAATAATGGTTATACCAATCAACGCATCTGCGAGAATGAATCCCTTTCTAAAATTTTTTGTCAATACGAAATCCACTCCATCCTAACTGAAAAACTTGTTCATATTTAGAGCTGTTGTTCTTATCCAACCAAACAATACTACAGGGGGCGACAAAACCATCTTTTTTAATTTTAATTTTGTAGACGTGATGTGGCCTCAAACTGGTTGGAACTTTGATTATTTGGTCTTTGTATCTACTAGCTTTCACGCCGTATGAAAAGAATCGAACCCTTGAAGAAGTGATATTTACCATATAATCTTGCTGTTCATGAATTGCTTTTTGTTGAGATGAAGTAAAAGCCGATTTCATCTGATCAAAAAATAATTTTTCAGAAAAGTTATTTTTTGGATAACTTCAATAACCATCAAATTAACAAGAAAAAAAGCCGCAATAACTCCAAGATAAATTAAAGTTTCAGCGATAGTAAAGCCCTTTTTAGTCTTTAGCAACGTTTTCGACAATCTTCACGCCTTCCTCTTTTGACTGTTTAATCTGTTTGCTTGAAAGGTAGCCACCATTTTGTAAATCATCAAAATTAACAGTTTTAGCGTTGGAATGATCACTAAAATACGAATCTATTTGGGATTGGACAACTGAAGTCATGGCATGAGTATGGACCGTTTGAGCATGGTTTCTTTGCTTAGAAAGGTTAGGAACCATGATGAGGATCAACAACGAAATAA
>DIDF01000035.1 GCA_002418005.1 Lactobacillaceae bacterium UBA5807 | reverse complement strand
ATCAACTAGCACCACGCGTATCGGTGATAGATGTTAACCAAACCCCAAGAATTAATAGAAGTAATCCTGAAACTCCGGCAATTTTTTCAATGCTTGTGGACCATTCCCCAAAAATAAACACGCCAATTAATGCTGTTCCAATTAACTGAAAACCTGTTGAAATTGGCATGGTCGTTGAAACACCAATTCTTTTATAAGCCACATACTGACCAATTTGGCCAATAATCCAAAATGCCCCAGCCAAAGCGGCTAACAAAAAGCTCTTAGTATCAATACTTGGCCGAACGATAAAGTATGCAACAACACTAACAACCAGAAGTCCAAAGGCAGTCCCGAAAATTTGATTAGCTGGTTTGCCACCAATTTTAGATACGACGGGGGGGCAAGAATCCCCAACCCAAAGCAGGTAATAGTAAAATCAATAAATTCATGACGCTTTTTTCCTTCTTTCACTAAATTACTTTTTGAAAAAGCCACAAGAATAATAATACTGTATTTTAAGAAAATGTAAACGGTTTTCTGTAAATTATTTTCATTTATTTTACATACCCACCGTAATAATAAAATTAATTTGCAAATTATGCTGACTAGTTGTGATAGAATGGAACACAAATTTCATAGAAGGTGACTAATATCATAACAATCAGACCAATTCAACCGAGTGATGACAAAAGAATGGCAGAAATACTTCGCCGGTCTTTAAAAGAATATCATCTCGATATCCCCGGAACCGCTTATTTTGATAAGGAAGTTGATCATCTAGCCGAATTTTATCAGAAAACACCTAAAAGACAATATTTTGTCTTAGTAGATGAAACGGGTGAAGTTCTGGGAGGAGCCGGAATTGGAGAATTTGATCCAAAAAACGGCGTGGCCGAGTTACAAAAATTGTATATCGATAAACCGGCTCGGGGAAAACACTTGAGTGTCAAATTACTGGATCAGGCGCTGAAATTTGCGAAAACCGTTGGTTACAAAAAGGTTTTTCTTGAAAGCCACCATGTCCTTAAAGCAGCTCTAAATCTTTACAAGAATTATGGTTTTCAACAAATCGCCGCACCCGCTAATGAGGGGGTCCACTCGACAATGGACAGGTTTTTCATCATTGACCTAAATCCAATTAAAAATTAAGAAGCGTTGCATTAATTTACAACGCTTCTTTTTTATATGGATAACTCAGCTTTTTGACTAACAAATTTATTTGCCCAGTTTTGATAAATTTTCAGACTGGTCGCCCGCCAGGAATAATTAATTTTAGTATTATCTTCATTTAGAAAGTAATTTTCAGGTTTCTCGATGTTCAAACCTTTATTAACGTCTCTAAAATATTCCTTAGCTAAAGTTTCTTGTGAATATTCTGGATGACCACTTACATATGTTGAATGAAACTTTGATGATTCAAGAATGATCGGCCCCGTTTTTTTAGAAGTCGCAGTAATTTTTAAACCAATTGGTAATTCATCCGCATTTAGAGCAATTTGGGTATGCCTAGATTGAGGCATTCTTAGAATCCCACCATTCTCAAAACCCTGAGTAATTTTAGAATCTTTGCTGATAAAAGTCGCATCAAAAATTCCGAATAATTTCTTTGGCAGCTGATACTTTCTGATCTCAAAATCATAAAACAATCCTGCTTGAGCTGCCCAGCATTCGTATAATACCTCTTTAACATGACTTCTTGACCAATCAATAATCTTCAAAAGTTCATTCCAATAATCAACTTGAGAAAATGGTAAAGTTTCGACTGGCGCGCCAGTTATAATCAACCCATCGTAATGATTTTCAGATATTTGATCTAGGGAATTATATGTTTTCTCAACTATCTTTTTTGAAATTCCTTTAAAGTGGTGAGATTTAGGATAAAGAAATGTCAATTCAAAATTACCGGTTAAATCATTAAAGGCCGACAAAAATTGCCGTTCAGTTTCTTTTCTGGTTGGCATTAGGTTCAACACCAAAATCGAACTTGAATTTCTAAGGTAGCGGTTATCCCACTGCTTGTCTGCCAGCAATAACCCGTTTTTAGCATTAGCTGTCATTCTCATCACTCCTTTAACATTAAAAATAAAAAGCTTTCGGCCATAGTTTAATAAAAACTACGGGACGAAAGCTTTCGCGATACCACCCTGATTTACCATTGCTTCACAACAATGGCCTCATTAGGTGTCTCAACATTAGAAACACCTTACAATATATCGGTCGCCTCCGGATAAATCAGCCTGATGACCGATCAATCTGACTCAGAGCTCATCTTCATGTGTCTCAAATTGCTTTTTCTCACCAAACCAAAGCTCTCTTTTTACTTGATCCACATTACTCTTCTCTTCAAAGTCTAATTTTCTTTTAATAATTGTACATAATTTACCATCACAATCACACTTTGTCAAATTACCAAAAGAGCATGATATCAATATTTTTTGGGGGACCGTGATAAAATTGTCCTAAGGAAATGAACGAAAAAGGGGTTGGCCAAAGTGGATATAAAAACTGCAATCAATGAACTTGCCAGCGAAGTTGAATTTGGCCGTTTAAATATCAATAAGGCTGTCTCGGCCCTGTTAAAAGACCCTGGCAACTTTGACTTGGTGGAAAATATTGAGGAAAATAATGAGATGATTGGATTTTGTAATGCCCTAATATCTGCCCTACTTTCAGAACAATACTCTTTTTTAGCTTTAAAAAAAATCAACGCTTTAAATAAACCAATTGCAGAAGTGGTGGCTAATTTTGTCAGTAAATTGCCGACCAGGTCTGTTAGTACAGCTGACATTCAGAACACGCTTATCGATTGGTTTATGAACGATTAATGGGGTGATGGCTTGGACGAAGCACTCTTGATCACAATTATATTAGCCGCCGTCGTTGGCGCTAACATCCTAACTAGACATATTTCAAGTATCCCAACACCATTTTTTCTGATCGGCATGGGAATTATTTTATCGTTTTTGCCGATTTACCATGGCTTTAATTTAGATCCTTCAGTTTTTACTTTGGCAATTATTGCCCCGTTACTTTTTAACGAGGCTCAAAACAGCTCCCGGTTGTGGATTGGCAGATCAATCTCTACTATCCTTTCTTTGGCAGTTGGCTTGGTAGTTGTAACAGTTTTAATAGTCGGTGCCGGTCTTCATTTTTTGTATCCGGCTATTCCGATTAGTTTAGCTTTTGCATTAATGGCAATTGTCACGCCCACTGATGCTGCAGCAGTTAATTCGATTTTTGAAACCAATCCAATCGCTGAAGATCAAGCGGGAACTCTTCAAAACGAATCACTATTTAACGATGCTGCGGGTATCGTGCTGTTTGATGTTGCTTTAACCGCATACATTTCTGGTTCCTTTAAAATCGACACTGCGATCGGTTTATTTCTCTGGGAATTCTTTGGTGGTTTGATTTTTGGTGGTCTGCTTGGCGTAATTATCGTTAGCATCCGCTTATTTCTAGTCCGCCACAATGATGATACTCCGGTAATATTGGTAACTATTCAAATTCTCACCCCATTCTTAGTTTATCTATTAGCGGAAAAAATCGCCCTTTCAGGGATTCTAGCAGTCGTTGCCGCGGGGTTGGCCCAGGGTGCTGAAAGGGACCGCTTGCGACTTACTTCATCAAGAATGCAAATTGTCACCAGTAATGTCTGGGAAATTCTTTCTGGTTTGCTTTCTGGAATTGTCTTTGTACTTTTAGGCTTATCTTTGATTAACGTTGTTCAAGCAGTTCATAAATCAATTAACCCAGATTTTAGTTTATTCAAGATGACGATTACCGGAATCTCCCTTTATTTTGCTCAACTATTAGTTCGGCTTCTTTGGAGTCACTATTTAGTAAGAAATTCCCACCATAATGAACGATCATGGAAAGACAGTCTAGTAATGGCTCTAAGTGGCGCCCATGGAACCATTACCCTTTCTTTGGCCTTTTCCCTGCCAGTATTTATTGGCGGTACCGCCTTTGAAATGCGCGGATCGCTTATCTATATGGCAGCAATTATTATTTTACTGAGTTTAATAATGCCAACTTTATTTGTTCCTCTCCTTTTGCCGTCCACTGACCCGAGAAAACACCGTTTCCAATGGGTCCGGCGGATGATCCAAGCGGCAATTACTGATTTGCTTAGAGAAGAAGAACATAAACCAGAAGCCCAGATCGTCATTGATTCTTTAGAACAACAACTAATTTTGGATGCAATCCCTAAGCGGCGAATTCAGCGCCGACTAATGAATGAAACTTTGGAAGTTGAAACCAAGGCTATTGATGAGTTGCATAATCAAGGTAAAATAACTGATGAAGAACACGATTACTATATTGAATTTATCCAAATTAATAATTTCTCCGCAGATGGCCAACTTTGGCGCAACATTTGGCTAAGGTTGAGATTTAGCTTTCATATTGGGAGAACTTCAAGAGATTTTGGCCGCGCCCAAGATACATTTTTGACTACCCCAGTGGAGTTGGAAGAGGCATATTGGCGAGATCAATTTCAAAAACATGGAGAAGATATCTTACCAGTTGAACAAGTTGGATTTAATGCGGTAATGAATTTTTTGCGGACCAACGATTCTACCCACGGCGTCGAATCTAATTTCGTTAAACGATTTTATCGGACTCGACATCGAAGAATGAATAGCAAGGATGCCGATCCTGAAATTGTTTATCAAATGTTTATGAGAGCCTTTCACTCAGAATATGAATTAATTCAAAATTCGCTAATTGAAGGCAAAATTGATTCTCCGTTGGCCGAACGACTCCAACAAAGGATTTCATTCGATGAAATTAATTATATTCAAAATATTGAAGTCTTCAGATATTAAGGCAAGCTTCCAGTATTTAATTATCAGAATCAAAAAAGACAGGGATAAAATTGATTTATCCTTGTCTTTTACTATTTATAAAATTTAAACTGATAAGTTAAAATTATGATCTGAGAACTTCTGGGCTTTGAGCAACAAGTTCAAAGACATCGGCCAAGCTCATGCCTTTATCAGCGAACTTCTTGTTTAGAATCAATTGACGGAATTGCTCGATTGAAATCTTTTCCTTATCTGTAAATGGAATTGCACTATTTACTGAGAAGTTATTGCCCTCAGTAAATTTGATGACCAAACCGTCTTTACTATCAAGGGAAACTCGATAGTATTCAAAATAAGCACTGTTACTGTAATCACCGGTTAATTCTTCATGATGAGCAAAGTAATTAACAATAAAATCGTGAAATGCTTCTTTAGACTTTAAAGCGTTCTTCCAATCCAATGTTTTAGTTTCTGCCATTTTAATCTATCTCCCTTACAATCAATTTATTCTTTCTCTTGATTCGCCTATTATAGTAATCATTTTCAGACAGTTTTCAAGTTTGAAAACGTTGTCATATCAATCTTTTTTAAACTTTTTGAAAATATTTTTGTACAAGGTGACTGTTTCTTTCATGAGGTGTTTCAAAACGACATTTATTAAAATATAATCTTTTTATAATGAAAAAAGCTGAGATCTTAGTCTCAACTTCTATAATTTTAAAAACGATTTTTACTGTAGTATTTTAAAGCATTTGTACCAAACCAATTAATGTCTGGTTCTTTTTCTCGCCCAATCAATTATCCAACCAGGGTACTGAGCACTTGCCTGAGCTTTTGCTTCTGCCAGCGAATATGCCTTTGTTTGATACCTTCTAGTTGAGTGATCATTGGGATTGTTTGGATTATTACTAAGCTGAATTTCATATTCGTTCAATGTTAGGATCTCCATTAGATATTATTATTCCAACAGTGAAAAGTCTACACCATAAAAACACAATTTAAAAACAAATCACTCCAAAGAAAAACATAATTCAGGCTAATTTACTTCCTTTTAAGCAAAAATATGGGATACTATACCAATAAATTTGCCTTGGAGTGATTATATTGAAAAATTTTATTATTGACCATAAAAAAGGCTTCACCATCTTAATTGGCGTAATTATTGCGGTGATTATTGGAACTGGAGTTGTTTTGGGTCTGACCACCCAGTACCAAGGAAACCAATATTATGGCAAAGTAAACAACCCGGTTTCACAAAAGATTTCCTATGATTCTGACAAAACTGCTCAGGGAAAGTATTACGAATACCGAATTCCTGCCTATACCCTTAACTCTAAAGGCCATGTAATTCATAAAACCCTGACCGTCGACTCAATGGTTGGCGAAAAGTTCACTAACGGCCACTACATTGAAATGACAGTTTCACAAACCAAAGGCGTCACAAAGTACCAGCGTGTTTCATTTTCTCAAATTCCAAAAGAAATTCGACCTTTAGTTAAATAGAATTTTTGGGAAGATAAAAACCATAATCCAAAATGTACTGACCGTTTTGAGGCTGAAATTTACTTAGGTCATAATACTCAAAAAAATATGGGATATTGGCAAATTTTAGTCCGCTGATTTTTTGTTGAGTTACCAATTCCGCAAAGCTTTTATCCATTGCTTTACCACCATAAATTTCTCTCATGTTGCTGCCTTGCAAAGTAGCAAAACCAACTTTACTTTCAGGAATTTCAATTTTATTAAATCCCTGTTTTGGTTGAGTCTGATAATAAAAAAATTTAACAATCCAATATTCAAAGCTTTGGTTGTTATATCTCATAAATCCAATTGGTGAATCATCAAATAATTTCGCCGAATCAGCTAATTTTAAAAATTGCTTACCATCCTGCCACTTGCCCCAAAGGTTACCAAAATTATCTCCCTGCTCATCATTTTCTGTATACCGCCGCCCAATCAAAGATAATTTAGGAAAGTTTTTAATTTCAGTACTTAAAATTTTCATAGATCAACCTCGCAAATCAAATTTAATAATTACTATTCGGACTAACTTAACCCATAGTTTCATAATACAACAAAATGGTTTCTCAGCGTATCAATGCCTGAGAAACCATTTTGTTTTCGTGAAAAAATTTTGATTTAGTTAGGAAAAGTTACTTACTTTGATTAAAAAGCCAATCTCTAACAGATGGAATAGTGTATCCATAATTGAAGGATGCCATGTGTTCCATAGTTTGCCCAATGCCGCTTAGAACACTGCCCTTAGTCCAAGTGATAAAGTTAGCATTTTTATTTTGGGAAATCATCTGGTTGACAACTTGATTCTTTTTGGCATCACTGGATTGGGCACTCAATGTTTGATGCGTGTAACTAACTTTGTCTTTATCAAGCATTGCCATTAAGTCTTTTTGTCCAGTTGAAGCCGTGGAATCACCACCAGCGACAATGTAGAAGAACTTCTGATTCTTCAATGCCGAAAGCTGATTAGTTTCCCACTGAGAAGCAACATAAAGAGTTGCGGCGAACAGTTTTGGATAGTGTGAATTTAAATAAAACATCGTCATACCACCCATGGATTGCCCAGTGCCATATAAACGATTCTTATTGATGTTATATTTACTTTCCAAATTTGATAGCAAATCTAAATACGTCTGAACGTTCTTTTTTACAACTGAGGACCCAAACTGATTCATACCACCAGAAATAGTTGAAGTACTAAAAGTTGGAACAAAAACAAAACTAGCATGTTTAGCCTGCTCTGAAGGAGTGGCCCAAATAACACCTCCATATCCCTGAGTAAGTGAAGCTGTAGTACTCTTTCCGGTTATCGAATCATCATGGATAAAGCTGACCAATGGATAAGATGTCTTTTTATTGTAATTCGTTGGCACATATAAGTTGTATTTTAACGAAACCCCAGTTTTAGAATCCTTGTAAGTATACTGTTTAAACTTGGACTGGGTTTCCTTTAAAGTGGTACTCAAAGAAGGATCCTTCTTCGCATCATTAGTGCTGTTCTTCTTAAAAGAAGTTGTCGAACTACTTGAATTGGCAGCAGTCTTACTTGAAGAACTCGCTGAAGAACCTGACGAACCACTGGAGCAGCCGGCAAGTAAACCACCAGCCATCATAAATGCCGCTAAAGTTATTAAAATTTTACGTTTTTCCATTACATAAATGCCTCTTTTTATTAATTTAATCTGCGCGCATTGTGCACCAAGTGACTTAAATGAAGCTTAAAAAAACTATTTTGGATTGCTTGAGGTCAGTTCCGGATTAAACAATTTTTAAATTAATCAACATAACAACACACATTTATTTGATTTTCCTAATCACCCGACACGGGTCCCCCACGGCTACCACGTGATCGGGAACATCTTTTGTAACCACGCTTCCAGCTCCAATCACTGAGCCTTCACCGATTGTCACTCCTGGAAGGATAATTACCCCGCCGCCAATCCAACATCGCTTTTTAATATGAACCGGTAAAGCCTGAGTCATAACGAAATGCTGGTTTTTATGGGAATCCCAGTTTGGGTTCATCCTTTTTGTATCTGAAACTGGATGAGTGCCAGTATATATCTGCACGTTTGGCGCAATCATTGTTTCCTCATCAATTATTATCTTATTGGAATCCATAAATGAACAGTTCATATTGACCGAAACTTTGTCGGCAATATAAATATTTTGGGCCATATCACATAAAAACGGTGTCCCAACCGTTGAATAATTGCCGATATGACCTAAATATTGAGTTAACAACCGGTCACGTGAAGTTAAATCATCGTAGGCAGTGGCGTTATATTTGCGAAGAAACTGGTTTGCCCGGGCTTTTTGTTCTCTAAAGACCGGGTCGTGAGCATCATAAAGATCACCGGTCATTCGTTTATCTAATTCACTTTTCATGAAAATCTCCTCCAAAGATTTTTCCAATTTTGCAATATATAATATAAAAAATATCCAAAGTTAAGTTCAATTTAAGTCAAAGTCTTTATATTGATCACCAATCAAAAACAGGAAGGTGATTAATTGAAAAAATTCTGGCTCCCAACGCTCACAATCATCACAATTTTATGCACTTTAATTTTTGTTAATGTCATTAGCAAAGCTGCTGTTGCTCCAAATCATGATCAAACGGACCCAGTCCAAATCTCTAATTTGAGCTCTCAACGATTAGCTCCAAAAAACAGCTCTGAGCCAACGCAATCAAAATTCAAAATTCCAGACCATGATAATGAGCGAAAATTCAAGATAACTTTTGACAAAAGTAGTAAGAATAAAACTAAATAAGAAAATTAATAATTTTCCTTATCTTTTAGTGCATCAATCATTGGCTGCGGCATATGTCGCGGTCCCCTAACTGCTTTAACGCCGAACTTTTTCATAACATTCAAAGAAAACATCCCTACTGGAAAACTTCTTTCCAATTGAATCAGCATTGTCATATTAATGCGGACATGAGGATTTGGGTGGTGATGAGGCAAATTAACCTTCAGTGCCCGACAGCGATACCTGATTGATGATTGGGGGCTGCCTTCATAAATATAGACAATATCCCCAACTTGAATATGACTACTTTGTTTGTACTCAATTTCCTTGTTTTCTTTAAACGCTTCATCAATATCAAAATAACTTGGATTAGCCGGGATCAACCAAATACCGACTGGAATGGTCGGGTCAATCTCAAAACAGTTTTCAGCAATATCTTGAAGAATTTGCAGGTAGGCATTTTTAACTTCGTTGGCAAACCCACCCTTAGAACCACTATAGGAACGAAAGTTTAGGTACTGACCACCAAAGGACAGATCAATGACCTCACCTAAAATTTTCCCTTTGTTTGTGATTGAAATTTGGGCCTTAAATGAATTGTTCATTATTTTTTGAGAATAAAGATAACTATTTTTTTCTTTAACAAAACCGTAAGCTTCTAATTTCTTAAAATTAGGCTTTAATCTGTGAAATACCTGATCTTCCAAATTCATTTAAACCCCTCCTTTTGTGGTGATCTGGAATTATTATTACTTTAAGTTTACTCAACTCCAAATAAAAAGAAAATAACCTTTATTGCCAAAGAAAAACGAGCCTTCTATGACCTAAAACTTCACTAATGAAAAGAGAAGCTTTATTCAAAGAAAGCTCGGATTCAAATGCTGGTGATAAACTAATCTACCATTCGTAGCCAACTGGATTTTTGATGTATTTGTCGTAAACATCTTCAAAAATCTTCATCTGATTTTGATTAAGAGCTGGCAAATCAGCAGCTGAAGTGTTTCGATCAATTTGGTTAGGATTACTTGCCCCAGGGATTGCAGCAGAAACCGCATCAAACATCAATATCCATCGCAATGCCAATCCCGCAAGGTTCTCAGTTCCCAAACGATCTTTGAGTTCGTTGGCGGCTTTAACGCCAGTTAAATAATCAACCCCAGAAAATGTCTCGCCTTTACTAAATAACTCGCCGTGGCGATTATTTGCTCGTTGATCTTTCGGATCAAATTTAGTTTCTGCGGTAAACTTGCCGGTCAGAAGTCCTGAAGCTAATGGAACTCTGGCAAGAATCCCAATATTATTCTTTTTGGCTAAGTCAAAGAACAAATTTGCCGGTCGCAAACGAAACATATTGAAGATAATTTCAACAGAGGAAATGTCATAATCCATTGCTTTAATAGCTTCTTCAACTCGTTCAACACTAACGCCATAATTCTGAATTTTGCCTTCTTTTTTCAACTTATCTAATTCAAAGAAGGATTCTGGGTGATAATAAATCGACATTGGCGGGCAGTGAAGCAAGACTTGATCCAATGAATCAACGCCCATATTACTTAAACATGCCTCCACATATTTGCGAATATTCTCTGGACTGAAGTGTTCCTCTGAAAGCGGCATTTCCTTTCTGCCAACCTTGGTGGAATAATGAACATCTGAATGACGCTTAATAAATCTGCCAACAGCTTCTTCACTTAAACCATCTTGATATCCATCAGCAGTATCAAAAAAGTTTACCCCATGGTCATAAGCAGCCTCAAGGGTATCATCGGCATCTTTTTTATCAAAAGGTTGGCCCCATTTCCCACCTAACTGCCAAGTTCCAAGCGATATTTCACTAATTTTAAATCCGGTTTTACCAAAAGTTCGATATTTCATAAATCCCTTCACTCCTATTACTAATTTATATTACTGATTGATTAAAGCATACAACTTGAAGTACACTTCAAGTAAAGATTTTTTAATTAGGAGATTTTATTAATGGATACTGCTACAAAAACTTGGAGTATTTCAGAAGTTTCAAAAATGTTCCATTTAGCCCCTTCAACTTTAAGGTATTACGAACGACTTGGTCTATTAAAAAATGTTCACCAAGAACATAATCATCGAATGTACACCAAAGAACACTTAGAAAAATTAAACAGTATCACTTGTTTTAAAAATTCTGGAATGACCATGAAGGAATTACAGGTCCTTCTTCAATACCAAGAAACTGGTCCCGATTTAAATAATATTCTTTCCCTCCTTAAAGACCATCAAGTAAAAATCGAGGATCAACTAGGGCCCGTCTGAAAACT
>DIDF01000007.1 GCA_002418005.1 Lactobacillaceae bacterium UBA5807 | reverse complement strand
TTAAGTCGTAGGAGAAATTCAAAGGCTCGGACCATCTAATTCATCATGCTGTTCCTTAAAACGCTCCTGTGGCCTCTGAGGGGCTTTTTTTGAAGGTTCTTTTAGTCCAGCTCGTTCTAGCCACTCACTTGGTAAACCAACACCTAATTTGCGCTGTAAGAAGCGATCAACGCTCCGAACAATTCCTTGTAGCGTCCCGACTAGCTTTTGAAGACGACGATTCTCAATGTCTAGTTCCATAGCCTTACTTTCAGCTTTAATCAGTCGGTCTTTTTGAATATCCATATCAGACCTTTGGGACAATGTTTCAGTAAAATACGTATCCGTTAAGCTGGCGCCCTGTTTAAGTTTATCAAAATCAAAACGGTCAACCAGCACATACCGCTTATGGAAACGGGATTCCTTCGTTTTAACACTATTCACATCAAATTTAGTGGCTTGATACGTCTTAAGTTTCGCTTGGCGCTGCTTAGTTTCATTTTCAACCGCTGCTAATTTTTTCTGCCCCTGCTTAATAGATTCCCGCATGGCTTTATATTCCGGTACCGTCAAACTTTTACGTTCCGATTCTTGAACCCCACGTTGAACATTAAAACCATGCTGTTGCAAATAAGTCGGTAATTGATCTTGAATATCTCGCAAAGCTGTGCGATTAAAAACTCGTTTAGCAGACAATTTATACTCATCATCAAACGGGACAATCCCCATATGCATGTGTGGAGTACTCTCATCAAGATGAACAATCGCATAGCGAATATTTTCTTCACCAAATTTTTCAGCAAAATAGTCCTTCGCTGTTTCAAAATAATTTCGCGTATCAGCCGCCGTTAAATCGGCAAAGAAATGACTATCACTTGAGATAATCCATTCATTGACCAAGACCGCATCTTTCCGAACCGCTCGCTGACTCGTTTTATGATCGTTAATATAAGCCGTAATATCCGTTTTAAAATGATTAGTCCGACCAGCAACCAAATCATAATTTAAAGCAGAACGGTCAACATCAATATCAGTATTTTTGTGATTCTGCGTTCGACGTTGATCATGATTACCCAAGCCCACCAGATTATCAGCTTTCAGTTTCTGCATATTAGCTACTAAATAACTCATCTAACCACCCATTTCAAACAGCTAAATTTGATTAGAGCATAGCACAGAATCCGGCAGACCTCCATGCAAGGTATAGCCCAATATACTTTACTTCGTAAAGCTTGGGCTCTGCGAGGCGGTTTTTGCCGTTGGCAAAAAAAATAATCAAAGGTCGCTTTTGCTCCCAATGATTATTAAAACAACAAATATTTACCTACCCATAAAAATCAGACGACTCTGTTTGAACTCCAGTTTCCAAATGCTTATGCCAGGCATCATTTAAACGCTTATACTCATTTTGAACAAAAGTAGAATCTTTAGAAGCTTTAACACCTATATAATCATTACCAGGTTGAAAACTTTCAGCATTTACAACAGCATATCCATAACTAAAAGCATCTGTATTATTAGGATGATTCTCATAAGCAAACAAAGAAATAGTACCATCATTACTTACAACAATCCTATTAGTTAAACTATCATCACCATTTTTAATAACTTCAATCAATTGATTCTTAGATAAGTCTTTCAAAATAAACACCTCGCAATTATAATATCTACTCCACTACAATAACACTTTACTCAAATAAAATAGTTTTTTCTTAGATAATCCCACTTAGCAACAATTTCTCTAACTACCTGATCAGGCTCTTGATTATCACAATCTGTATTAATCAAATCACCATTTTCAACATCTTCTAATTGCAACTGCTTGCGAATTTCTTTCAGCAAACCGCCATAGCTAATTTGGCGCGAGCCAGCCAAAGCCTGTTCTAAATCATCAATCACTTGTAAGTCTTGTTCTTGATTATTAGTCAAAATATCTTTAGATTTTACCTGATATTTAGCCGTTTCTTGAGCACTAGCCAATAACGAATTTTTATGGCGATTCACATTCGGTTTAACTGACTCAACATTCACCATTGGTACATAAGTTAATTTCATTGCCCGTTGCCAATAACCAGTCCATTCTGACTGTGAAATATAATTATCGGATCCTTTAAAATAAAGACTCTTCACAAATAATAAAACATGCATATGATGGTGATACATCGGCTGATCTGCTTCGTGATTAACGGTCACTTCAGTCGAACGCACATAGCCTAACAAATTCTTAGCTGGCTTTTTATAACGCATTAAATCACGAATAGCTCTTCCCATTTGTCGTAGCTCACTCTTTAATTGCTTACCAGTTGTATTCTCAACCGTCAGCGTTAAAAATAAGAACCGACCAGTTTTTCGTTGTTTAACTGCTTCTGCTAAAATTTGAGTTAACTGATTAGACTGCTTCATTGCCCGCCGCCAATTGCATAACGGGCATAAACGGGAATGACAAAACCAAGTCTGCGCTAATTTCTTATGACCCTGTTCATCTTCCACAAAACGTAATACTTCGCCACATTCTTTAACCCGGTGAGCTTTCTTATAATTCAATATTTGCAAATAGTCACCATACTGCAAATTCTCTAACTTACGCTCTCGCCACGGACGAACTTTCCCTGACCGAGATTTATCAACTAAAACTTTTCTATCAGTCAAAATAAAACTCCTCTCATCTGGCCACGTGAGAAGAGTTAATCTGCTATGTATTGCTTTACTAAAATCGGCCAGAAACCTTGACGGTCAACTAACCAAGCCTTAAACTATGTCTAGTAAATAAAAATACGATTTTACAAGATTAGCTCACGTGTTCGAGGTCGCCAAACTTTCGAAGCTCACGTGGGTTTTTTTATATTCATTTTATACCACCATAATACGCCTAAAGCCAATCATGTCAACGATTTGTTACACATATGAAAAAGTCCGTTGTTTCTAATAGTATCAAGATAAGAAGAAACTGGTCAAAATCGACCAGTTTCTAAGCCCTCGGGCGCTGACGCCCCGAACCCAGTCCAAGCTGTGCCAGCTTGACCGCCTAAATGAGCGGGAGCCCCCGCTCAAACTCACCCCGCACTCGCCGTGAGGCAGGCAAAAAAAGCAGGGTTGCTTTTCTTTGCATGCGCAAAAGTGTCTTGGTCTAGTAAGTCAATCAACTCCTTAAAGCCTCAAAAAGGGACTAACTGCTAAAGCAGTAAGTCCCTTTAATTCGATTTACCGTTGACTGACGGCCATTAAACAGCTCCAATGCTCATCAGCGGGTAAATTAAAGTCATAGACCAAATTCAAAGGCTTGGACCA
>DIDF01000058.1 GCA_002418005.1 Lactobacillaceae bacterium UBA5807 | reverse complement strand
ATGTTTTAAGACGGACCCTAATTACTTATTTTTTGATTATTTTTCTAGGTTTAAACTACAGACTACTAAAAGCTCCAAATTTTTATAGCTGAAATGCGAGAATGTAGCCAGCTTCTTAGGCTACAGTAGCTATACGGCTACATTCTCTCTGTCTAAGAGAAATACCTTTCCAAATAAACCGCAACCCCGTCATTATCGTTGCTTAACGTAGTTGCCTTGCTTACCTTTTTAACTTCTGGTTCGGCATTGTCCATCGCTACGCCAACTCCTGCTGCTTTGACCATGCCCAAATCATTTTGACCATCCCCAAAAGCCATCAGATTTGAGAAATCCCAACCGAAGTGTTTCAACAAAGCTTTTAGTCCCACGACTTTGTCCATCTTAGGAGCAAGAAATTCCAAAACCATCGGCTGGGAACGAGCAATATGGTAATTTTGGGCTACTTTATCGTCTATGTCACTGACATCTTTATCCAAAAGCTTTGCAACATCGCTGATAATTGCTTTTGAATAACTCTGTTTGTCACTCAACTGATTAAATGATCTGTCCAAGAACTGAATTGAGCCCGACATTTTGCCGGCATTAAATTGTTCCTTATATGTCGAAGGCTTTAGATCAGTAATTTCGTATACTTGTTTGAAGTCTAAAACATCAAGTGGCGTATGATGCTGCTTGGCAAAGTCGTAAACAGATTGAAGTTGGGTCTTTGTCATTCCTTCTTGAAACAATGGCTTTCTATCATTATTGTGAACAACCAAAGCACCATTAAAAGTAATTGTGTAATCTTCATTGCCAGTCAAACCGAGCTGTTGAATTAATCCCCATATTGCGTTAATTGGCCGTCCAGTACAAAGAACCACCTTTATTCCACGCTTATGTAAATTCTTCAATATCTTTTCTGCTGAAGCTGTTATTGTTTTATCGCTGGTAAGAAGAGTTCTATCAAGATCCAGCGCAATCATTTTAATCAAATGAATCCCTCCTTGTAAGACTATTTTTAGCTTACAGCATTTAAAAATTAGAAGCTATTCAAAATTGAAAAATTCTAAGAAATAAAAAAAAACGAACGACCCAAAATTTGGATTGCTCGTCTTGATAACCGGAGTAAAAACTAATCAAATCAATAACCTAATCCATGTTAATATTAAGTTATTCAATCAACTCCAACTAACCAATTCTTGACTCAAGGGTCCGAAGTTCTGCCTCACGCACACTTCGTGGCAAGAAGCGCCTGATTTCTTCCTCATTGAAACCAACTTCCAGTCGCGTATCATCAAGGATGATCGGTCTTCTAATCAAATCCGGATATTTTACTACCAGATCGATTAATTGAGATACTGAAAGGTTCTCAATATCTATATGCAATTTTTTGTAAATATTGGATCTGGTAGAAATAATATCTTCACTACCGTTTTCTGTAAGTCGTAAAATCTTTTTAACTTCATCTGAAGTCAAAGGATTCGAATTTATATTCCTTTCCTTGAAAGGAATATCGTGTTCCTTAAGCCATGCACGTGCTTTTCGACTAGAAGCACTACTCTGGGCTACGAATAAGTTTAGCATGAATCATTCCCCCTAAACTATTTGCTCATCTGGAATATTAAGTTATCTCTAAGTGTTCAATAAGCTATCTCTATGCAACCCTGATGTTAACATATTAGTAATACTTGTCAACGAAATTTAATTATACTAAAAAGTTACGTTTGAGAAACGTTCAATTGCTAGGGACTAGCAGGTAAAACTTTTTTATTTTTTTGAAATATTAGTAATATTTTTACTAATATTACTGAGGTGTAATAGATGATTCAATTTTACTCCATAACCTTACTCATAGTAGCGGCGATCATGTCAAACATGCTATATACTTTGTTCCCTAAAATTCCACTAAATTTTTAACAAATTGGTTTTGGCTTAGTTCTCTCATTATTACCATTGTTTAATAACTACACTCTACTGCCAGATATTTTTATGCTGGGAATTATTTCTCTGTTGTTATATAACGATGGTCGAGCAACCGATATCCGTAAGCTTACCCAACAAATTCCGCAACTCCTGTCCATGGCAATTTGGTTAGCAATTTTTACGGCAATTATTATTGGGTTTGTGGTTCATATTTCTTTGGGATATCTTCCCTTGGCTTTATGTTTTGTTTTGGCGGCTATTATCACCCCCACAGATTCATTGGCACTTGATGCAGTCACCGAAAATATAACGATGCCCAAAAATGTAGAGGCATCCCTTAAAAGCGAATCTCTTTTCAATGACGCTTCAGGAATTGTAATTTTCAATCTTGCCCTAGGTGCCTTCGCGACCGGAAACTTCTCTTTTGCAAAAGGTTTACTATCCTTTATAGTTAACTTCTTCGGTGGGATCTTACTAGGAGTGATTTTAGGCTGGTGCTCTGTAAAAATACGCACCTGGTTAGTAAATAAATCAATGGACACCTCCGCGGTCATTGTGCCTTTTAGTGTGATTACCCCGATTGCTGTCTACATTGTCGCCGAAGAATTAGGGACTTCAGGAATTATTGCGGCAGTTTCGGCAGGCATTGTTTCTGGAATTAACCAAAGCCGCTTAAAACTAACTTCAACTAATGTCCAATTAGTCACTGCGGCAACTTGGATGACAATCACCAATCTTTTAAACGGGTTTGTTTTTGTTTTGTTAGGGGTCACTTTACCTACAGTTATCAAAAATATTATTTCTAAAGCCCACAAAGGTGTTGTGGCAATGATCGGTTTCGCTTTTATTATTTACGCCGCCACCTGGATAATTCGCTTTCTTTGGACAAAGTTTAATTTTGTTCAAGTTAATGGCAGAAATCAAAAGTCAACGGCAAAAGATGCCTTTTTAGTTGCTACCGGCGGTATTCATGGCACTATTACCTTATCAATGGCGCTGTCAATTCCACTCACAATTGCTTCAAAATCTTTTCCTTTCCGAGATGAACTGATTTTTATTTCTGCGGTAGTCATATTAATGAGTTTGATTGTTCCAACGATTGTCTTACCTTTTATCCTGACCAAAAAGCAAGAGGGATCTCAAGAAACCATTGATGAGCAGCGAAGCCAGATGGTCGACTTCGCCATTCAGTAAATCAAAAATGACCAATCAATTGACTTGCTTGATCGAAATTACGTTATTGATATGCTTAATAGTCAAAAAAAAGGCCAATCAAGAAACCGCAAGGAAATTCGGCAAATTTTTGCTAAGACAAAAGATGTCCAGACTCAAGCAATGCTGAAAGTTCTTGAGCAAAGTGATCTCCCACAAAAGTACATTAACGTAGCTTCAAGAAAACTGGCAGCAGCTCAAGATGTTTCTCATAGTTTTTGGAGTCGGATAAAATTTATGTTTCAAGCTCGAAGAAATTTTTGCAAAAAAACTAAGGCCACTCAAACAAGCCCAACCTTTAAGCAAAAACTGGCTCTTTCAAAATCTAAAGACTTACAAAACATGACAGCCAATTTCAGGAAAAATATTGAAGAAGAAATATTTAAAGAAGTCAATCAATATCTCGATCAAATTGAAAATTCAGAGAACACGTCATCTGTAACCTACGTTAGAAATTCATTCAGTTTCAGAAGAGCATCTCAAAACAATCGGCGGCCTGCAAATGAGAGCAGTGAACCTCAACAGCAACTGTTGATTAAAGCGTTTCAGTTGGAATATTCCTTCATTGCCGATCAGCTCGACAAGTCAGTTATTAGCAGACCAATTGCTGATCAACTAAATCAAAGTGTTTCAACTGATCAAATGATGTACATGCAGAATTTGAGTGAAGATTGAAGTCTTTTTGGTAAAATGTTTCACTTTGTGAATTTACTTTTGTAAAAAATTTGATTATACTTAAATTCATTAATAAGTGTAGGTGGAAAAAATGAAAATCACACTTTTGGCGACGAGTGATACCCATGGTTTTATTGAACCAACAAATTACGTTGATTCAAAAATGGATAAGCCCTATGGTTTGGAAAAAATTAAAAGCGCAGTTGATGACTACGTCAATCACCACCCGGATGAACGGGTGGTTTTAATCGACAACGGAGATTTTCTTGAAGGATCTCCCCTGGCTTATTACGTCGCAAAATTAGCTGATAATGATGATCGCCAAACTTTCATTCACGCTTATAACGAAGTTGGCTACCAGATTGGTTCAATTGGCAACCATGAATTTGATTATGGTCTCGATTACTTAAAAGATGTAATGGCTAGATCAAGAAGAAAATTTGTTTGTGCTAACGTAGTTGATAAAGATGGTCAGCCTTCGCTGGCAGATCCATACACGGTTTTAAATGTTGGTGGCATAAAGATCGGTTTTTTGGGCCTGACAACCACCAGCACAAAAAAGTGGAAAAATGTCAGCAACATTCCTGACTTCAATTTAATTTCAGAAGTTGAAGCTGCTAAACGATATATCCCAGAAATGAAAAAACAATGTGATTTTGTAGTTATTGTTTATCATGGTGGATTTGAACGAGACAAAAATGGCAACTGGATTGACATTAACCCAGGTGAAAATAAGGGTTACGATATTCTCCACCAGCTTAAAGGAATTGACGCCTTAATCACTGGCCATCAGCATCGAAAAATTGCCAGTAAGCTGTTTGGTACCCCGATTGTTCAACCAGGTTACCGAGGCGAATTAGTTGCCCGCATAACTTTTGACGTTAACGCTAAAAAGAAAGCAATTTCTCGTTCTGAAACCGAATTGATCAGTGTTGGAGCATTTCCTTCAGATCAGGAAATGCGAAAAGACGTTCATGGACTACGAAACAACTTAAAGCATTGGCTGGATAAACCACTTTCTCGAATTAAGGGCTCCCTGACTTTTAGTGACCCATTTGAAGCCAGAATTGAAGAAAATCCATTCATCGAATTCATTCAAAAAGTCCAAATGGATAAAATGGGCGTTGATATCTCTGCCACTGCTCTTTATAACAATGAAGCTCACGGCTTTGAAAGTCCGATTACAATGAGAAATATCATTACTAATTACGTTTATCCCAATACGTTAGTCGTTTCAGAAATCAGTGGAGCAGATCTGAAAGCCGCTTTAGAGGTATCTGCTCAATACTTTGAAATTGCTCACGGAAAAGTTGTTGTAAACAAACGATTTATGTTTCCAAAACAACGTTCTTACAATTATGACATGTATGAAGGAATCGACTATACTTTAAAGATATCTAATCCCGTTGGAAAACGCGTGGTCAGCTTAAAGTACCATGGAAAAGACGTTAGTGACGATCAAAAGTTACGGGTAGTATTGAATCGCTATCGAGCCAATGGCGGCGGTCATTATCCCATGTTTACCGCGGATAAGATTGTTAAATCAAGTGATGAAATAATCAGCCAGGTGATTTTGGATTACCTGCTAAAGAACCCAATTATTGACGCAACTGCAAATAAAAATTTCCATGTGATTGTGTAGTAGACAGAGCGGTAATTTTGCCTTTTAGCTTGCATAGCATAAGTTGCGAATATTAAAATAACCTGAGTTTGATTATTTTGATATTCATAGCTTAGGCCTAGCATCTGGATAAATTACCGCGTTTTATCTATATAACGGCAATAGCACAAATGATACCGGCTAATTACTGGTTTTGGGCTTAGTTTAAGAAGATTGGTCAAAATCTCGCGTTTGAGCTACATAGGAAGAAATTAATTCTTAACTCATAATAAAAACAAGTAATTCATCAAACTGATGAATTGCTTGTTTTTATTATGAGTTTTATCCTTTTTGATCACTAAAGACTGACTACTGGAAAAAGGCTAAATTAATTTATCATATACTTTTTCATATTTTCTGGTGAATATTCAGCATCACGAGCATTGATTTTATCCAGGCCAACAAACTGATTAAACTTCGAAAAGGTGATCATTTTATCTTCATATCCTTCGGTAGTTCCAGTTTGTTGAATGTTTTGAATCAATTTTTCTTCGGCATAAGCTTGGGTGTATGTCATTGCCGTTGGGTGGACAACAATATTAAAGCCTAATTTTTCAAGTTCTTGAGCCTTTAATAAAGGAGTTTTACCGCCTTCAATCATGTTGGCCATCATTGGTGTTGTCGGAAAGGCATCATGAATTTCTTTAAGTTCGTCATAACTTCGGGGCGCTTCGATAAAAATCAAGTCGGCTCCGGCCTCTTTGTACCTCCTGCTTCTTTGAATCGCATCGCTTAATCCATAGACCGCCCGAGCATCTGTCCTAGACATTATCAAAAAGTTATCATGCCTTCTGGAAGCCTTGGCAATGCGAATCTTTTTCTCTAAGATTTCAGTTGGTTCAACGGTTTTACCGTCCATATGACCACAACGTTTAGGCCAAGTTTGATCTTCTAAAAACATCCCTGCGGCCCCAATTTCTTCGATCGCTTGAGTAGTTCTGGGAATGTTTTGTTCATCCCCATATCCAGTATCGGCATCAACAAAGACCGGAATATTTACTGCATTAATAATTTCTCTGGCGCGCTCTAAGATTAGTCCAAAGTCGGCAATTTCTCTGTCTGGCATTGCTAAGGCTGAAGCACTGGAAGCATAACCTGCAGAAAATACTGCTTGAGCACCATTGGACTCGGCAATTTTAGCAGCTAAGGCATCTGGAGCAACCATCATTCTAACAATATGGCCACTGAATACTTCATCTTTGAATTGTTTTCTCATTCTTTCATTTTTTTGCATAGGCTAAACCTCCTTGTTTGATTTCATGAATTGCCGCCAAATCCGATTCTTTTTCAGTTTGGGCAATCAACCCTTTGTCGATCCATCCCAAAATGCCATCGATTTTTGGCGCTTCCGGCATCCATGTAGCTAATAAAGGCAGTGGCAAATTTTGATCAGCTAACTCGGCCAGTTCTTTATTTTGAAAATGGTCAATTATTATTGCGTCAACACCAATATTTTTTAAATACTCAGTTCGTTTTTCGATCCCGGCAAATCCATAATTTTGAATACCTTCTAACTTAATCCATAATCGAGTTGCCGGATTTTCTAGAGCATCTGTGGCAGCTTTGGCTTTTCCTAAAAGATCTTCTGGGCTGGTTGACTGCGGATCATTAGAAGTATGAGCGGGGAAAGGCTGATCATTTAAAATTAAAATATCTGCCCCAGAGCGTTCAAGTTCTTTTGTGGCATAATATGTATTCAAAGGACTACCAAAGCCTGATTGCAAGTCGGCTATCAAACTGCTCTTCTTTTTTAAATTCATATCCCGCTCAAATTTGGAATATTCAGAAAGTGATAATAGCCCCTGAGAATTTTCTCCAAGCAAATTTTCAGCTGTAAGCGTCGCGTCCAGTAAAATTGCTGGGAAATTTTGTTCAGTCAATAAGTTAAATTGTTGCCCATTTCCAGCTGATGGAATAATTGTTCCCTGATTTTTATTTAAATAATCCATTAAATTTTTCATGTTAATTCCTCCTTAAAATTTTATGTATAAAAAAAGCCCTTCAAAGATTAATCTTTGAAGGGCGCATATAATGCACGGTACCACCTTGATTTTATCGAATAAATTCGACCTTAACGAACACAATGAAAACTATCGTAGTCGTTGGCCCTTTAATGGTGGCATCCAAAAGATACTTAGAAATTTCCTTGCATCAATCGCTCCAAGCTTACTTTCATTACTTCCGTGTAATATCTTCTCATCAAAATAGATACTTTCTGAATACAAAGAAGTAATTACTCCTGCTCTTCTTAGCGTTTTCTAATACATTTTTAATATGATGGAATACTAACTCATTTATAGTAAGTTGTAAACCCCTAAATTTTTGCGTTATAAAAAAGGATTCGACAAAATGTCGAAATCCTAATGGTTTTTTACACTATATTATTTCAAGCTCGCTGTTTCTTTTTCTTTGTCCGCTTTTTTGTTTCGGCGCCAACATAAGAAATGGCTTTAAAATCACGAATAGATGTGACCTTAATTTTACCTGGATAAGTTAATTCATCCTTAATTTGGCTGGCAATTTGTTTGCTGAGCTGAACGTTTCCGGAATCATCAACTTTTCTAGGATCGACAATAACTCGAATTTCTCTGCCGGCTTGAATTGCATAACTTTCTTTAACGCCAGGCTTAGTGTTGGCAATTTCTTCAAGACTCTTTAAACGATTAATATATTCTTCAACCGATTCACTACGAGCCCCTGGACGGCCACCGGAAATTGAGTCTCCTGCAGCAACCAAATAAGCAATTGGCGTAGTGACTTCGACATCTCCATGGTGAGAGGCAATCGAATTTATTACTTCCGGCGACTCTTTGTAAACTTGAGCAATCTTCACCCCAAGTTCCACGTGGGTTCCATCCACTTCATGATCAATTGCTTTACCAATATCATGAAATAAGCCAGCTCGTTTTGCAACTCGGACATCTAAGCCCAAGTCTGCAGCCAGAATTCCAGCAATCTGAGCAACTTCGATTGAATGATTCAAAACATTTTGACCGTAACTTGTTCGATACTTCAAACGGCCAATGATTTTCATTAAATCAGGATGAACCCAACCAATTTTAAGCGAGGTAGCAACCTGCTCGCCAGTCTTTCTTAAATCATCGCCTAAATCCTTACGAGCTTTTGTTACCTGGTTATTAATTGTTGATGCATTAATTTGGCGACTAACAACCAAATTAGAAACAACTTCGTGGGCAACTTCTCTTCTTAGCGGATCTGCGGTCACCACGTGAAGCAATAAGGGGTCGTCAGGATCAAAAAGTAGATCAACACCTGTTAAAGCTTCGATGAAACGTAAATTAGATTCTTCCTTACCAACAAGCTTCTTTTTTACTTCTTCATCATTCAAAGTGACTGAATGTTCGATTTGTTCTCTTGGAAAATCAACCGGACCTCTTTGAATCGCATCCAAAGCAAGCCGCTTCGCCTCTTTTGGAGCATTTACTTCATCATCATCGTTTTGATACCGAAGTTCCGTCTCTTTTTCAGCAGCTAAGTCGACTTTCAGTTGATCTAAAATTGTTTGTTTGGCGTTCTCAACTGTGATATCACCAACTTTTTCCAAAGTCTGAACTCTCTGTTTAGCCAAATCGCTGCCAGTTTGGTGAAGAACACTAATCTGATTTTTTAAATCTTTTAAATCGCTCTTGGCTTGTTCAAGGCGATCATGAAACTCATCCAAACGATTACTAGTTGCTTGAAGTGAACTTTGTCTTTGGGTTATTCTGTGATCTCTTTGAACATTATCTGCTTGATAGCTTTCCAGTTCGTCTTCAGTAGAATCACGAAATTCATCTGTTTCTTTTTGACCCTGATCCCTTACTTTTTCGGAAACTTTCTTTGCGGTTTGGCGCGCATCTTCAATTATCTGATTTGCTTGTTTTTTTGCTGCCGCAATTTCTTCTTGGTGCCGTTTGTTTTCAGCTTGTCGACCGACAAAAAAGAAAATTACAGCAACAATCAAAACCGCAATTATTGTATAAACCAATGTTTTTTCTCCTTTCGTAAAAGATCAGCTATATTCATTATAACGGAAAAAGGATTCTGTTTTTACTTATTTGAAATACTTATCCAAAAATTTCTTTACTGTTTGAGTGTAAAGCTTCGGGTTATTTTGATATGACTTGGCATGTCCTTGCCCCGGCATAATTGCCAACTGCTTTGGCCCTCTTGACGCATGGAAAAGAGGGTAAACCATTTTGGTCGGAACAAATTTATCGTGAGCACCATGAATAAATAGCATCGGTTTGGTGTTTTTTCTTACCTGTTTAAGAGCATCCGCTTCTTGAAATGAATACCCATCCTTAATTTTAGTAATCAAACTAACTAAGGGAACCAACGGAAATTCTGGCAAATGATAGAGCTGTTTTGCTTGGTAAGTAATCTCTTCATAAGCACTCGTGTAACCACAGTCTTCAATGTAAGCTTTGAGCTGGCTAGGAACACCTTTGATTCCACTAACCATCATGGTTGTAGCGCCACCCATACTTGTTCCAAACATTACAATTTGAGAACTTGGGCCACCTTTTTTTATTACCTGCTTTATCCATTTTAGATAATCCAGTCGATCTGGCCAGCCATAACCAATATAATTTCCTTGGCTATCGCCTTGGCCACGAGCATCAGGGATAAGAACATTATACCCCAATTTGTGAAACATATATGCATATGGGAACATCGTATCCTTATTATTCATAAACCCATGAGCAATAACAATTGTCCTATTAGTACGTTTTGAAGCTGTTATGTAATTTGCGTCTAGTTTTAAATTACCCCCGGCCGAAGTCTCATACCACTTTCGTTTAGGAACTTTTTGATACCAAGCATGAGCAGGATATAGAGGATCTTTTTTTGTAATTTTGGCTTTACCAGCTAAAAAAGCTTTCGGTGCGGGGACGACGGCCACTTTATAGAAATAAAGCCCTGCGCCCAAAAGTCCTGCCGATAGTAAAGCAACTATCGAAATGCTAGCAATAATTATTTTGTTTTTTGTTTTCATAAAAAGCAACCACCATTCAAAGAAGTTTCATGCCCTAAACTATATTGTATTATAACATTCCGTTATTTCTTTGGCGATTTGTAAAAAAGCAGTATAATTAATACTAATGAGGACGGTGATATATATGTTTCCAGAACGATTACGAGCCCTAAGAAAAGGACGCCACATTACACTCGAAGAACTTGCCAAGGATTTGAACAAACGATTCCCTAGCGACAAAGAACATGAGAATACCTCGGCTCAAATCGGCAACTGGGAACGTGGTATCCGAACTCCTTCTTACATGGAAGTTCAAAAATTGGCTCAGTATTTTGATGTCACAATGGACTATTTAACAGGCTTAACTGACCAAAGTGTTTATGATCTTGGCAAATTGTTCATTTCTGACAATAATTTGAAATTTAACGGCGATGATATTAATTCCCATGACCGCTACGAAATTTATCAACTAATTTTTGGATATCTGCATGGCAAACAAAACCGTCAGAACAATCAAAATATGCCTTTCCAAGAGCAGCTTGATTTAAATATTGATAATAATAATGACAATAATAATTAGGAGTTTTTATGTTATCCAATAAGCAGAAGAAAAAACTTTTAAAAAATAAAAAGCAAACTGCGCTAACTGCCAAAGATACGGATTATATTGCTGAAATGAAGCATTATCGCGATCTTTTCAAGGATTATCCAAGCGTAGTTTTTTTAATCAATAATGTAATTGAAAGTGACCACCTTATCAAATCTGGAATTCTTCCCCAAGACCTTCCAGAGCTAATCCTGCCAAACAATATTCAAGACGAAATTTTCAAAAAGATTAACGCCAAGTTTGCCAAGGATGACCCCCAAGGGGATAAATTATGGGCTAAACTTTCTGAAGCCCTGCCAAAACTAGATAAGGCTCTAAGAAATTACCGTGACTACTTGGAAGAAAAATACGGCATGTGGGCTTATATTTCAGCACCATTTGTTAAAGACTTAGCCGAATACATTGGCAAAAATTCGGTTTTGGAAATCATGGCCGGCAACGGTTATATTTCCAAAGGCTTAAGAAACTTAGGTGTCAAAGTATACCCCACCGACAGTCTAACTTGGACTAAAGAAAATCAAACCGGCAAACATCAACTGCTGCCCATTGAACAAATGGATGCTATTTCAGCAATTAAAAAATATGCCAGTGAAGTTAATTACGTAATAATGAGCTGGTCTCCTGACAAAGATCCAATTGATCAACAAGTTCTTCAAGAAATAAGAAAAGCCGATAACAAACAATTAAAATTGATTGTTATCGGCGAAAAAAATGGTGCAACTAATTCCAAGAAGTTTTGGGAATTAGCTAAATTTGTGGATGAAAACCAGGCCAAAAAGCTCAACGTTCATCATCAACCATTCGATTTAATTAAAGATCAGGTCTACCTAGTTGAGTAATTCTAGCAATTGGCAAACGCTTAATTAAGGAAGGCTTTTCAACAGGCTCTTGCTGTTCTAAATTCAGCAGAGCCTTTTTCATGTCTTCTCCTCCACGATAATTGCCAATTTTACCGCTGGCTTTAATTATTCGATGACAAGGAATCACAATTAAAATGGGATTCATTGCCACTGCGTGGGCAACGGCCCGAGTAGCTTTAGGCTTGCCAATCATTTTTGCAAGTTGATGGTAAGTAATCGTTTGACCATATGGAATTTCTTTGAGGGTTTTATAAATTTTCTGTTGAGAAGCGGTCGTGTGGCTTAAATCCAAAGCAAGGTCGAAACTTTTTCGATCGCCTTTTAGATAAGCTTCAAGCTCATCAAGATAAGGATCTGTTTTTAGATTATCGGAAACAAAACTGTATTGATAACGACTTTTTGGATAAAAGTCAAACATCTCTGAAATTGGTTTACCAGGAGTAGAAACAAAGTTAAGCCCTTTGTCAGTGACAGTAAAGAAAAACTTTTGATCATCAAAATCGGCACTGTCCCAATACAATTTTTCCATAGTAAACCTTCTTTAACCATTTGAATTTGGTAGACAAAAAGTCTAACCCAACTTGGTACGTTAGAGGTATTGTAACATATTTAAAGAGTGTGATGAAAGCCGGTTAGCCTTCGTAAGGTAAGTCTCCTCTATGGTTAAACGCCGGGTCTGCGTTTAACCATAGAGGTACTTACCTCTAGAAGGCTGGCTTTCAGCGCACGTTTCCACTATTTAAAAGCAAAAAGCACTCCAAAGTCCTTGCGTTCAACCATAAAGTTGCCTACCTCTAGGAAGCTGGCTTTCAGCGCACGTTTCAGCTATATAAAAGCAAAACCCAATCCACCGCAAACCAAATTCCCACAAAAAAACGACCAATCCTATTATTGATCGAAACTTCAAACTAATTTGAACTAAACTTTTTAACTAAACTTTTGGAATAAATAAATTTCCAAGAGTGGCTGCCATCATTGCCTTAATCGAATGCATCCGGTTTTCTGCCTCTTCAAACTGACGAGCATATTTACTGGCAAACACTTCATCAGTGACTTCCATTTCTTTTAAACCGTACTTTTCTTCAATCTTTTGCCCATATTCGGTTTGATCATTATGAAAAGCTGGTAGGCAATGCATAAAGATCAATTGATCGTCGGGAGTGCCGGTCTTCTTTAAAGCGGCCATATTAACTTGATAAGGTTTTAAGAGTTTAATTCTTTGGGCCCAATTATTCTCACCCATTGAAACCCAAACATCAGTATAAACAATATTTGCGCCTTTCAAGCCTTTATCCAAATCATCAGTGATCAAAATATCTGCCCCCGACTTCTGAGCAAACCCTTTGGCAATACTTTGGACCTCGCTTGATGGAAAAAGATCTTTGGGAGCAAGGATCCGTATATTGACCCCAAACATCGCACAGGTGACTAGAAGAGAATTTGCCATGTTGTTTCTGCCATCGCCCATAAAGGTTAACGTCAGACCCTTAAATGACCCAAAGTTTTCTTTAATGGTCATGAAATCGGCCAACATCTGGGTTGGGTGCCACTCATCAGTGAGTCCATTCCAAACTGGAACGCCACTGTCTTTAGCCAGAATTTCAACTGTGCTTTGTTTAAATCCTCTAAATTCGATGCCATCAAACATGCTGCCTAAAACTTTAGCAGTATCTGAGGTAGTTTCTTTTCGGCCAAACTGAATGTCATTTTGACCCAGATATTCTGGATGAGCACCAAGATCAATTGCGGCAGTCGTAAATGCTGAACGAGTTCGCGTAGAGGATTTTTCAAACAATAAAGCAATGTTTTTGCCTTCCAAGTAATGATGGGGAATATTTTCCTTCTTCAAAGCCTTTAGGTGCAAGCCAAAATTAACCAGATACTCTAATTCAGCTGGGGTAAAGTCCTTTTCGGCCAAAACACTTCGGCCCTGAAACACGTTCTGCTTGATTCCATTTGCGTTAACTTTTGTCATAAAAAACCTCCTGGCGGATTCGATCTAAATCAATTTATTAGTAAATCAGGATTTGCATTATTTAGGAAAAATTCATTAATATCTTTAGCTGCTTTTTCGTCCGGACTAAAAATTACTAAAGTATCATAACCAGCTAAAGTTCCGGCAACGTCACTCATATGCAAATCGTCGATAATTGCTGCCAAAGCATTGGCATAACTGGGTTGGGTGTGGACAACATTTAAAAAACTGACTCTCTTTACTTCAATGACCGTATTATTAATTGTCCGCGAAAGTCTTTCGGCTTCGTTTTGATTGCCGGACTTAAAGATCATATATCGGGGTTTGCCGTCGCTATCGGGTTGCTTAACAATTTGCATTTCCCGAATATCCCTAGAGAGAGTTGCCTGAGTAACGCTAATACCGGCTTCTTTTAGCTTATCCATCAGCTCTTCTTGAGTTGTAACTTTAAACTGATTGATCAGCTGTTCAATTTTTAACTGGCGCGCTTCTTTTTTCATCTTTCTCCCTCCAACCATTATCTTTAAATATTCAATTATTTGTATAATAGACCAAAAAAGTCAGATTGCCAAGTCTAAATTAATATTCAATTGTCTTAACGGGATCATCTGGTGTAAATTCAACTGTTTTATCAGCTAACTCCATCTTATTTCCTTGACCGCTCAATAATTTAACTTCAATTTTATTTTCATAAATTGTAAATAAATATTCACTACCTTGAAGAAATATATTGAAGGTAAGACTATTCCATTGAGCAGGGAGATTTGGGTTCACCTTAAAAATTTTTCGATTATTTTCAATGCCAGCAAATCCGTAAAAGATTCCTTCCCAAGCTGCTCCTAAACTACCAGCATGGACCCCGTCAGAAGTATTATGGTGTAAATTCAAAAGATCAGTTTTAACTGCTTGAGAGAAGAACTCATAAGACTGCTGGTCTTTGCCAATCCTGGCAGCATCAATGGCAAACATTGCTTTTGAAAGGCTTGAATCATGAGTAGTAATTGGTTCATAAAACTCATAATCCCGCTTTATTTCTGCTTTAGAACTTTCCAGTGGTAACATAATGTCTGCCATAATCGTGTCTGCTTGCTTATTAACTTGATAATGATAAAGATATAACGGATGAAAGTGCAGCAACAATGGAAACATACTATTGTCGATTGAGTCAATATCAAGTTTAGGTAACTGATTAAAATTCTGAAACTGAAGCTTTACCTTTTTTTCTTCATCGTAAGGAAGATACATTAATTCGTCAGCTTGTTTCATTTCATCAATTTCTTTTTGAGATAAATTCAACCGACTAATGAGTTCCAACTTTTCAAACCGGGAATAATAACGAACTGCTAAATCCAAATTCAGCTTTGCTAATTTATTTGTGTAGTAGTTGTTGTCAACAACAGCACTGTATTCATCCGGCCCAGTTACTCGGTTAATAACGAATTGGCGCCTGCCGTTAATTTGAGCAAAATTTCCGTATTCCATCCAAAAACGCGCAGTTTCAACAATCATTTCGTAGCCATATTTCTTCATAAAGTCATTGTCGCCGGTAACTTGATAATAAAGTTCAATCGCAAAAGCAATATCGGCATTAATGTGAAACTGCGCTTACCCAGCTGGCCAATATGAACTAGCTTCATACCCATTGATCGTCCGCCATGAATACATAGAGCCTTTTCCAAGGCCAAAATCGGCTGACTGCTGTTTGGCAATCGTCAGAGTATGATAACGATACATTAAAAGTTCTTTAGCTACCTTGGGCTGCGTATAAACAAAAAATGGCAACATAAATATTTCAGTATCCCAAAAATAGTGACCGCCATATCCATTACCGGTTAAACCCTTAGCTGGAATACTTGTGAAATTATCTCTACCAGCAGATTGGTTAAGCTGAAACAAATCAAAGCGCAAACATTCTTGAACCGAAGGATCCCCATCAATTTTTACGTCACTATGCTTCCAAAAGGTCTGCCAAACTTGCGCAGAAGCCATGAGTTCAGATCGGAAAGTAGTGTTCCAAAAAGCATTACTTAGACGGGCAAGATATTGGTCCGAGTACATAGTTGCATTAACCAATGGATGAATGTCGCCAATTCCAAATAAGAAATCAAATTCTTTTTAGCTGCCATGTTTAGCAAAATACTTAGCCCGATATCCATAATGGTGCTGTTCATCACGAAAATACTCCAGATTAGTATTTTCTTGAGCACTATAGCCACTATAAGTAATGACTAAACCTTGTTGACTCTTAAATGTAGTAATTAAATAGCTTGGTTGCCCGTTATCAGGAATAAAGTCCATCAGTAAATTACCAGCATCTTGATTAACTCTGACATCATCGCTGGGATTTGAAATAACTTGATTTACGTAATCATGAACTTTAATAATTTCTATTTCATCATCAAAGTTTGTTGGAATAATTGAATACTTAACCCCATATATGTTTTTCTTCTCTAAGCTCGCAAAGCTCTCTAAAATGAGATGGAAGTTCTTATTTTTGGGTGTAGTAACACTAAACATTTCGTGTAAAAGGCCAGTGGCCATATCTAAATTTTTATCAACACTTTCTACTTTAAATTTGTCGATACTTGAATCTTCTTTACCAATTTTAATTCGAATATATCTAGGATCGAAAAGGCGATTAATTACTTGATCGTTATCAGGATAGCCGGTGTATTTTTCGCCATATTTAAGTTCTGTGTAATCATAAAATCCGTTTATAAACAAACCGGGAGTGCCAACATAATTCTCACTATTGCCTTCAAGTGGGTTAGAATCGCGGACTCCAAAGTGTCCGTTTGCGACACTATAAATTGTTTCCAAAAAAGTTGGCTCTTTAGAACGTAAATTTTGTAGATGAATTTGAAATTCTGAAGATTGTTCGATTCTCATTTGTATACCCCCATACATATAAATAACTACTAATACATTTTATTATTATAATTATAGTTTTAATAATCAATTAGTTTGACAAATGTGGCTTTTTTTATTACTTTTTTAGCAAGGATAACCAAACAAAAAAGCCGAATTATTACACTTTGTTAATAGAAAACTATCTGAAAGAAAAAATATATGAATACTATTAACTAATTTAGAAAAATTTTAGTTTATATTGTGTTAAACAGATAATAATACGTATATAATCAACATGGAAATGGAAATGGTAAGGCAATAAAAAAATTATAAAGGAGATAAGATTTTTGAACAGCAAACTACTTTCGTTCCTTGAAGAAATCAAAGTTCAAGGGAATATGTCAAAAGCTGCCCAAGCGTTATATGTTACCCAACCATATATCAGCAGAGTTATAAAGAACGCAGAGGTTCAATTTGGCGTAACATTAATCGATCGTTCATTACACCCAATTCAATTGACCTATGCTGTAGAAAGGCTTCTAAAATTCTTACAGGAAGAAGCCAAATTGCGTTCCAATCTTGATCGCGAAATGACTCACCTCTCCGACTTTAAATACGGTCACCTTACCATTGCTTCGAACGAAATTGTTGTAAACGACATTTATAAACCAATTCTCACTAGATTCTATAAAGCTTATCCAAACGTTCATGCCCAAGTATTAAGGCTTGATAGTCGTAAAGCGGAAAAAAGACTTTTAGCCGGTTCCTTGGACTTTTTTGTTGGTCATCCCCTTCATGCTTCAAAGATCAGTTATAAACCAATTGCTAACGTTCCGCTAGTCTTGGTTATTCCTAAATCAGCAAAAGCCTTTCAAGAAAATAAGCTTTACTTGAATTTTTCAGATATCGACCGAAAGAAACTAAATGATACTCCGTTTGTCAGCACTCCTTCTGATGACAATTATCAAAAATCAGTAGTTAACTTTTTTAATGATGCTGGTGTCAGCCCGGAATACAGTGTTGAGGTCCCAGACCTTAAACTTGCCACGGGGCTTGCCATTCTGCAGCTAGGTATGACAATTACGACTGATGCTTACGTTAACTTGGAATCCTTGAGTGAAGAAGAACGAAAGAATATCAATTTGGTAAGAATTCCAAGAAGTCGTCTAAGCACCAACTTTGGAATTTCGTTTATGAATCGGCAGCAAATCGCCGAACCCGTTTCGGATTTAATGGACATAGTAACTGATGTCGTTTCAAAAGAAACACCGGATGCAGATTAATTTTCAAATTTGAATTTAATATAAAAAGGTCTGAGACAAACTTGTCTCAGACCTTTTTTCTGTTGATTGTGAAAATGTAATCAGTAAGATAACTTACCCTTTATAATTTTTTGTTTTTACATGGTTAAAACGTGCTCCGACGACCGCGAAGCGTCTAGCCTATTGGCGACGGGACTGAGGTCTAAGGCTAACAGCTGATATAGAAAAATTCAAGCCTAGGATTTCTCTATATCAGCAGATTTTCCCACGACCTCAAGTCGTCCCCCACTCGCACTACAATTCAAAACGCCTCCTTCCGCACTCTATTTCATTTCCCCACGATTCAAAATCAAATTCATAATAACAGCAGTAAAACTTCCTACAACCATTCCGTTACTCATAATAACTTGTACTGTTGCTGGCAAAAATTGGAATAAATGCGGCTGGGTGGTTACCCCAAGGCCAAGGCCTACCGAAACCGCAATAATTAACAGGTTTTTATCGTTTAATTTCACCTGTGAAAGCATTTTGATTCCTTGAGCACCAACCATCCCAAACATGATTAACATGGCACCGCCAAGAACTGAGGCCGGAATTAAAGTAGCAATGGCTCCAAACTTTGGGATCAAGCCTAAAATCATTAACATAAATGCTGAATAATATATTGGCGTTAATGTCTTAATTCCTGAAAGTTGAACAATACCCACATTCTGAGAGAACGTGGAATATGGAAATGTGTTAAATAAACCACCAAAAATAGCAGCGATTCCTTCTGAACGATAGCCATTTTCCAAATCTCGATCAGTCAATTTTCGCTGGGTAATATCACTTAAGGCAAAATAAACCCCAGTTGACTCAATCATACAAGTTAAAGCAGCCAAGATAAGAGTAACAATTGACGACCATTCAAACTTCGGCACCCCAAAATAAAAGAACTGAGGGATTTGAACCCAGTTTGCCTGGCCAACTGTCGTAAAGTTAACTGTTCCCATTAAAACTGCAGTGGCCGAACCAATCAAAATACCAAGTAAAATTGAAATTTGTTTAATAAACCCTTTAGCCCAAATATTTAAAACAATAATTATCAGTGCGGTAAAAAAGCCAAGAAACAAATGAGTTGGATTTCCAAATGTTGGCTGAGTGGCATCCCCACCACCAATATTTTGAAAGGCAACTGCCATTAAAGTAAATCCAATTAATGTGATCAATGAGCCAGTAACAACTGGGGGAAAGAATTTCCTTAAATGGGCAAATGGTCTAGCAATCAAAATAATAAAAATCCCAGCGATGATTATTCCACCATACATGTATCCCAAGCCAAAGTTTTTGCCAATTGACTGAAGCGGGGCAACGTATTCAACCGCACAGCCCAAAACAACTGGCAACCCAATCCCAGTGATTGGTGTTCTTCTAATTTGCAGTAAGGTCGCAACCCCACACATAAAAATATCCATCGAAATCAAATAAGTCATCTGAACGCCATTAAATTTCAATGCCGCTCCAATCAGCAAGGGAACCAAGATATCCCCGGAATACATAGCTAAAAGATGCTGGAAGCCTAAAATTGCGTGGCGAATCGGTGCACTTTTACTGGCAATAGAACCGTTATTCATTTTCATTCCCCTTTGTTCGTGTTTAAAGTAATATCAAAATGATAACATGGATATTTTAGGCAATCAAACGAGAATCCGAATTATTTCCGGTAGTTTTTAATTATAGTTTTGATTTTTTTGTAAAAAAAAAAGGTAAGAATTAATCTTACCTATTAGTGAATTTTTAGTTTTAATACCAACCGCATCTTTGCCAATGCTTTTTTGCGTTAACCCAACTGCCATAACGCGCTTTAACGTATCGATCAGCGGTTCTTTCTTGATTGGTTTTAGAATAGTCACCCTTAAGATATGAGGCATCCAATTGGTAGCGGCCAATATAGCGACCATTGCGGGCACTATATGAACCACGAGACTCACGATAAGCGATCCATTCTTTGGCCTTTTGGTTAGCAGAAGAAAGATTTGATTTATAGGTCTGAGTTTTTGAGGTTGTAGCGGCACTTACAGTTTGAGTATTAACTACTGTATCAACAGTCCCAAACAATGTTAAAGCACTCATAACGATTACAGCGATTTTTTTTAAATTCATTTAGATTAGTAACTCCCTTTAATAAATTCAACGGTTACTAACCTACACTTAATCATTTACGAGATAGTTTCGACATAATTACACTATTATTAAGTAAAATTTCCACTTGTAATAAACATATGGTCCCGTTGGGGAAATTCGCGTCAGAATAAGCATCAGAAGAAATTTGAAATATTACAAAAATATCTGTGCTAACTGTTTTCCAAGAACATTCATGGCATAAATTTGCTTGGACTGGTTACCATTTTCCGACATGACCACCGCAATAAATCCCCGTTTTCCTTTAGTTATAATGGCCGCATCATTTTGAACTCCGTAATTGGGGAATTCGCCGGTCTTGTTATAAATGTTTGCTCCAGTCACTAGCTTTGGCAGCTTTCCTTGATTAACATTATTTGTCAGTAGCACTAACATCTTACTATCAAACTGCTTTCCCAAAAGTTGGTGGTAATAAACCCGGGTCAAAAACGTTCCTAAATCTTTTACTGAAGTCAAATTATCTTTTCCACTGTTTAAAGCTTTCATATCCAGCATTTTCCTTTTTAAAAATGTTTCTCTAAATCCTTTTTGCTGAATGAAATTATTTATCGGCTTCAAGCCCCCAGCCAAATCAATCAAAGCGTTAGTTGCTGTGTTATCGCTTTGCTTTATCATCAACTCAAGTAGTTGATTAACTGTCATTTGTGATGTGTTTTTTGTAGCAGCAACTCCAGTGCCCCCTACAACATCGCTTGCATGAATTGGAATTACTTTAGAGAGGGAAAGCTGATGGCTTTTAACCATTTCCAAAATATCCGCCATAATAAAAACTTTGATATCGCTAGCAGCTCTTTGAGAACCAAAATTTATCATCCGGGAAATTTTAGGATTGGTGTTTAGAGAAGACACAAAAATAGAGGTCCGCCCTCCAGCTGAATCAATACATTGCTTCATCAGCCTGTTGACCTCTTTATTTTGTGAAAGTGTTTGATAACTTGAGCGATTGTTGCTACCGCTTGTTTTTAAAGCAGACTTGCTATCTTTGTGAACTCGAACGCTTGAAGGCTTTCTAGTTGGAGAACTACTTTGCTGAGAGCAGCCCGCTAGCAGAGAAACTAATAAAACTAAAATTGTTTTAGTCGTGAATCCAAACTTCATTTACCAAATCTCCATGATAAGTATTTCCATCGGTTAGTACTGTGTAGCCATCATAAGAAACGTAGCCATAATAAGTTTCATTCTCGCCATTACTCCAAGTTACAACAACTTTCACATTTGAAGTAATTGTTTTTGTCTTGTTAGTTCCGGTTGTGACATCATAAGATAAAATTCCTGACTGACTGTAAGGAGTGATCTTGGCGATCCCATGGAAGGTTGTGCCATCAGTATTTTGCTGAACAACGGTTCCGTCATCATCAATAACCAAATTATCTTGAAGACGATTAGGATCATAATTATAAAATTGATAATCCCCAGTAAACTGAGAATAATTATCAAATGAGTTGTTAGTATTCAACTGAGTACCATTGGACCCACCATTTGAATTTGTTTGAGCATTTGCTTGTTTTGCTTTCTTAAGCAAAAAAGCATCATTGCTTTTTTGCAACTGGAAAAATTCATCTTTAAGTGAGCTATAACCCTTTTTATTTAGTTGGACAATATTAATACCATTTAGAGCTTTATTAGAACCCTTATAATCGCCATCTTCATTAAGACTTCGAGCTGTCTTGATGATACCTTCATATTCATTAAGCTTACTATTGCTTTGAGAACTACTACTTTGATCCCCACTTGGTCCGCTAGCTTTTGAACTTGAACAGCCAGCGACCAATACCATGGACATAGAAGCCGCTAAAAATAGTCCTAAAATCTTTTTCATATGTAATGTCCCCTCAAATCTATTTATATAATGATAACTTGACTCTACAAATTAATATACACCCAAACGGCAACCAGAAATTTCTTAAATGTTAAATTAGCCTATAATTTTAATCACCGTTAATCTATTATGGATTGTGTGAATTAATCATCTCAGAGGTGTTTGTCATGGAACCTTATTTCAATCCTGTCACCAAAGCAGGATATCAAAAAATTCAAGATGAAATTGAAGCCCTTAAAACACAGCGACCGCCAAAAATAAAAGCTCTTCAAGTTGCCAGATCCTTAGGTGATCTCTCGGAAAATGCAGATTATAGCGCGGCCAAGCGTGATCTTCGCCACCTTGAAAGTCGAATGCGCTTCTTAAACAAACAGCTCCAATATGCTAAAATTTATCAACCAAAAGATAACGATGTTGTTGAAATCGGTAAATTTGTGACAATTCAATTTTTAGACGATGAATCTCAGGAAACTTTTCAAATTGTCGGCGAACCTGAAGTTGACATTGATAATAATAAAATTTCCACGCAATCGCCAATTGGCGCTGCCTTAAACAATCATAAAACTGGAGACATTGTGTCAGTAAAAGCACCGACACTAAGTTACAAAGTAAAAATTGTTTCGGTGACTATTGAATAAATTCAAACGAGGCAGTTTAAATGTCAACTTATGTTCATACAATTTATACAGCAATTATTACTTTCCCGTTTTTAGCTGCTTTAATTACCTTCCCACTTTTATTGTGGAATTATCGTAGATATGGGGCAGTTTCGAAGTGGTACACCTTTATCATCTATACTTTCGTTTTTTATATGATGACAGCATATTTTATGACAATTCTGCCGCTGCCAACCAAGACATTTGTGGCTCATCTAACCACCCCAAAATACAACTTGCGGCCATTCGTATTTATTCTAGAATTTATTAAATTTAACCCGTTTTCTATTACTCACCCAACAACATGGTTAGCTGCATTGAAGGCCCCAATTTTTATTCAACCGGCCTTTAATATCTTGCTGACGGCCCCATTTGGGTTTTATTTAAGATACTTTTTTAAGCGAAATGCCAAACAAACCCTGTTAGTTGGCTTCTTACTTTCATTATTCTTTGAACTCACTCAACTTTCCGGACTATATGGAATTTATCCAAGACCCTATCGCCTCTTTGATGTTGATGATTTGATATTGAACACAACGGGGGCAATGCTTGGATACTGGTTAACCGGATACATAATCAAATTTCTGCCAACCTCTGAAATGATTAAAACTAAGACCCATGCTAAAAGTGAAACAGTATCAATTTTCAGAAGGATCACTGCACTTATCATCGATATGTTTTTATGGCTAGTTGTGGCGTCAATTCTGGATTTAATTCCAGGAATTGGTAAAAGTTGGCTAAGCAGCGGGATTTCATTCTTATTAGTTATCTTACTTCCAGAGTTCTTTGCCAAACAAACTTTTGGCATGAAGTTAGTTAGAATGAAACTAATCGATAAAAGCGGCGGAAAACCTTCAGTTTGGAAAATAATTATTCGAAATCTGTTCAGTTATGGCGTTATTGGCGGATTATTATTTATTGAACTGTACTTATTGCAAATGACAGCATATGTTCAAGCTTCAAAATTACGCTCAATTAATTTCATTATTTTTGGGATTAGTTTCTTATTTTTGCCAATTTTGATTGATTTTTTGATCGATTCATTTGCAAGAAAATATCGGCTGGTTTATGAACGAATCAGTGGAACAGACACAATTGGCATTAAAAAATAAAAGATGCGGAATCCCGGCCAATAAAATCGGCTGCTATCCCGCATTTTTAATAGTTCTTAACCCTTTTTGGGGCGTTTAATTTTATAAACAATAAATAGCGAAGCTGCAATCACAAACAAAATCAAAATTAAACTGGTGAATTTGCCAACCACTGCCAAAATCGAGTTCCAAGATTCGCTAGTATACTTACCTACTAATATTAAAACGGTATTCCAAATCAGCGTTCCAGCAGTGGTCAAAAAAATAAACCGGTGTAGCGGATATTTCACCATCCCAGCAGGGACCGAAATCAAGCTTCTCACAACCGGAACACAACGACCAAACAAAATTGCTTTGCTGCCATGATTAGTAAAAAACTGAGCAGCTTGATCGATATTTTTACTTTTTAACCGCAGAAATTTACCAACTCGGGTTTCAGCAAACTTCTTTAATTGAGAAACATTAAAAATTCTGCCAACATAGTACAAAATAGCTGCCCCAACTAATGCTCCAAGAGTGGCAGCAATGATTGAATTGACTACCGTTAATTTGCTGACAATGGTTAGGTAGCCACTAAAGACTAAAACAACCTCTGAAGGAATTGGTGGAAAAACATTCTCGATAGCAATTAAGAAAGCGATGGCAGCGTAGCCGTATTGATTAATAAAATCAATGATCGTTGAGTGGGTCATTGGTGAAATTCCTCATTTCTAAATTAATTTGGGGGATTTTGATTAAATGCAATCATATCAGATTATTCATGTTTTTGGAAAAAATCTACTTGGTTTATAATGAAGTTATCAATTACTAAGGAGATGGATTTCAAAAAATGAAAACTGTTAAAATCGGTGGCACTAATTTTGAAGCTTCGGCCGTTGCTTTAGGAATAATGCGGATGGCAGGCCTGGAAACATCTGCCGCTGCTGACGCAATCGACGCTGCGGTTGATTCCGGAATTAATTTTATCGATTCCGCTGATATCTATGGTGATGGGGCTTCTGAGTCAAAGTTTAAAGAAGCCTTAGCCCAGTCAAGTACCAGTCGAGATAAACTGTTTATCCAATCCAAGGGCGGGATTATCCTTGATCCTTCAAGAAGTCATGATGGTTTGGTCTTTGGGGCCCGTTATGATTTTTCAAAAGATCATTTAATCTCGGCAGTTGATGGTATTCTTAAGCGATTGGGCATTGACTATTTGGATTCATTTCTCCTTCACAGACCAGACCCACTGATGGAAGAAGACGAAATTGCTGATGCCTTTGATACATTACAGCGTGAAGGAAAAGTTCGCCACTTTGGTGTCTCTAACTTTAACCCTCAACAAGTTGAAATGGTGCAGTCATGGGTCAGCCAAAGACTGCTAATTAACCAGCTTCAATTCAACGTTGTCCATTCTGGAATGATCAAAGGCGGCATGCATGTTAACATGGTTGACCCAGAAAGTGTTGACCATGATGGCGGAATTTTGGAATATTCCAGAAGAAAACACATGACTATTCAAGCATGGTCACCATTCAATTACGGAATGTTTGCGGGCATGTATATCAATGATCCAAAGTACCCTGCCCTTAACAAAAAATTAGCCGAACTAGCTGATAAATATCATACATCAAAGAATGCAATTGCCGTTGCCTGGATTCTAAAACATCCTGCAAAAATTCAGGTTCTTCTTGGAACTATGAATCCAAAGCACATCAAAGACAGTGCTTCGGGAGCAGATGTTGAACTAACAAATCAGGAATGGTACGACCTTTATCTTTCAACCGGAACGATATTGCCTTAGAACGCTAATAATCAGGCCTTTTTAGACATTTCATATAAATTGGAAAACGTGATTAACTTATTTTTAGGCTGATCACGTTTTTTAGTTTTTAAAAAGGTAAATTAGATTTTCGTTTTTTTACTATGGATGCAAGTCTGTTAACTCATATCATCCTATAAGTCTTTTCAAAAATAAGTTGCCAAATTTTTTTAACCTTGCTAACTTGACCAAGATTAATCTGGTATGTTACGCGTGGTGCTAGTTGAT
>DIDF01000060.1 GCA_002418005.1 Lactobacillaceae bacterium UBA5807 | reverse complement strand
ACAACGTGACCACGGTGTACCTTAAATAAAATTGCATCGGCATACACAAAAGCATACTTTTGCGTAAGGGGACGTCGGTTAAAATCCAGCACTTGGTCGTCCAAATTATTGCATAAAGCCGAGACCGTACTTTTAGAAAAGGTTGTCCCACATAACTTCTTAGTAATCTCAGCTACTTTACGTGTTGAAACACCTTGGATTACCATTTCCATTAATGCCAAATCAAAGGCCTGCTCACTACGCTGGTAGCGTTTGAACAGCTGTGTTGAAAAATTGCCATGACGGAGTTTAGGAACGTGTAGTTCAAGTGTTCCTACTCGTGTGGTAAGCTGACGAACCCGATAACCATTCCGTGAATTGGTTCGCTCATCCGAACGTTCATAAGCCTTAGCTTTAATCTGCTCAGTCGCTTCGGACTTAAGAATTTCATCAAGGATCTTGGCCATAATTGATTGCATGGCCTTATCCCGATCACCTAGTAATAGCTCCTTTAATTCGTCATCCTCTAAATTTAATTCAACTTTTGGCATAATGAAGTTCCTTTCAGATTTCACAAAGTCCTATTTAGAATTTACACCAATTATACGGACATAACCGGTTATCGGACCGGTCAAATAAAAGGACAGATAGAAAAGGGCGCCAGTGGTTCAATTAATGAACTCGCTGACGCCCTTTGATTTAGGAATGTAATGTTCCTTGCGGTATCTCTAACTTAGCCATACGGCCTGTCGAGGAGGTTAGTCGCACTTCCGATAACGTGCTCCCCAACCGCAGGCCTAGTGGCTAAGTCCGGACGGAGAACGATGCGTTCCGCATCAACCCCTGTCCTATCCTTAGCCCACGGCCTGCCTTATGGTTGGTCCGCACTCACTACTTGCCCGAGTCCCCGTAGTTGGAGAGAACGCGAGCGGATGGGTCGTCAACGTCGCAACCTTCCCAGTCGCTGTTTGGCATCCAGTAGTCCTTGATCCATTCGGCCTTGCCCGGGAAGAATTCTTCAAAGATGTCGCGGTAGAGCAAGGATTCCTTGGTAAACGGCGTCTTGTAGGCGTACTTTTCGCTGGCCTTGGCCACGTCTTCATCCGTGTACTTGGCGTCGGCGTATTCCTTTAAGTCGTCGACCAGGGAGTGACCAACGGCATCGGAGAAGGCCGCCTTTTCCCGCATCAAGATGTCGTCTGGCAAGTAGTCTTGTCCGGCAAAGGCCATCCGCAACAGGTACTTACCCTTGTCGTAGTGGTTCATCTTCATGTCCGGGTCTAAGGACATCACGTATTCCACGAAGTCGAGGTCGGCAAACGGCACCCGGCCTTCAAGGGAGTTAGCCGAGATGCAACGGTCGGCCCGCAGCACGTCGTACATGTACAGTTCACGAACCCGCTTCATCGATTCGCTTTGGAAGGCCTCGGCGTTTGGCGCGTAGTCGGTGTACTTGTAGCCAAACATTTCGTCGGAACATTCCCCGGTCAGGATCACCTTCAGGTCGGTCGTTTCGTGGATCTTCTTGCACAATAGGTACATTCCGATCGAGGCCCGGATGGTCGTAATGTCCCAGGTTTCCAGGGTATAAATAACCTTACGCAGCGCCCCTAAAACATCGTCGCGAGTCATGATGAATTCGGTGTGGTCAGTGCCTAAGTAGTCGGCAACTTCGCGGGCGTACTTGAGATCGATCGGGTTGCGGTCCATCCCGATCGCAAAAGTCCGTAACTTCTTGCCCGGCATTAACTTAGATGCGATCGAGCAAACCAGGGAAGAATCCAGGCCCCCGGACAACAGGTAGCCCACCGGAGCGTCAGCGTGGAGCCGCTTTTCCACCCCCTTGACCAGGTAATCACGGATGCCGGTCGTGGCTTCTTCAAAGCTCGGCGTGTGCATCCGGGTAACCATGGCCGGGTCGCGGTAGGTAACGAACTTTTCGCCGTCGTAGTAGTGGCCCGGTGGGAACGGGAAGATTTGGTCGCACAAGTCCATCAGGGTCTTGGCCGTGGAACCAAAGGCGATTTCGCCCTTCTCCTTGGTGTAGCCGTAAAACATTGGCCGGATCCCGATCGGGTCACGTCCGGCCACGACCTTCTTGGCCACCTTGTCGTATAAGACGAAGGCGAACTCGGCGTCGAGCATCTTGCACATGGTGTCCAGCCCGTACTTACGGTAGAGCGGGATCAAAACTTCGCAGTCACTAGAGCTTTGGAAGCTGAAGTCGTCTTTTACGTTCTCCTTGAGCTGTAAGAAGTTATAGATTTCCCCGTTGCAGACCAGGGTGCAATCTTCGCCCTTGAAGGGTTGCATCCCGTCATCGGACAGGTCCATGATCGCCAGGCGGTTGAAACCAAACATCACCGCGTCTTCTTCAACGGTTTCGGTCATGTCCGGGCCGCGGTCAACGTTTTTCTCCAGGGCGTCGCAAAAGGTCGTTAAATCAAATTCCTTAGAATCAACAGCTAAAAATCCGCACATTGTAAAGTCTCCTTTGTGGTTAAACCGTGGATGAAAAAAATAAGCCTTTCACCCCTTGCTTTTTTGACAAGGGACGAAAGGCTTATTTCCGCGGTACCACCCAAGTTGGCTAGGGTATTACTAGCCCACTTTTCATTGAGTACAAACATACTCATCCGGTGGTAACGTTCCGGTCACGACTAAGCCTACTTTGCAATGCATTTGGGTTAGTAATCTTCGAAAGTGTTATTCAATCGCAGAGGGTTGGTCAGGTTTCCACTAGCCCTGACTCACTGGACAAATCAACGACCTACTCGTCTTTCTAATTTTTCTCTTATTTAATTTTTTCCAATTCTAGCGAACTTTATTTAAGTTGGCAAGCCCCTAAAGCGATTTTTTTGAAAAAAGTGCCACGCCCCGACCAAAAAAGGGGCCAAAACGGGGTGAAGAACGAACTTCTCAAATCGGGGTGCAGATCCGGTTCGGAAGTGCAAAAGCGCACCCAAAGAAGCTTATTAACCCTTTCTAATAAATCGGCTAATAATTGATTCTATAATAAAGTATGGGTAAAGAAAGCAAGTAGGGGAGGTTAATTCACCCATCGGGGGCGAGAAGTAGACGAAAAACGCACCAATGTAATTGAATTATGGTGATTATTTATACGCTCAAGCATCAGTAGACAATATATAGGTCGTCTCTCTAGCGCCACAACTTCTATTTGGTAACGGCCTGTTCTGGGATTGTCCTCAACGACTGGCTAACTTGTTCTTGCAATTTACGATTATTTCTGTCTAACTAATCTAATTTGTATTCAAACTATCAGCTAATTGTTGGGCAGCCAATAACATTAAATCCTTAATTTGTTCTGGTGGCTCAGGCTGATCTTGGCCTAACCAGACGCGTAGAATATTGGTAAAACCACCTAGTTGAAAAGCCATCACATAATTCACTTGGGTAGGAGTGCCCTGAACATGCCAGGGAGCCGCAAACTGTTGATAACGGGGGATTGCTTTTTGCTGCCAAATTTCATTCATATGATCAAATAAGCCTTGTCGGATCAATAATTGAATTAAATCTCGTTTTTGCCACCAAAAATTTAAAAAAATGTCAAAAGTAGTTTTTAGCATCATTTCCCCTACCTGCGGTTTCTGCTGGAGTAATTGTTCAAAGTACTGATCGAACAACTGATCACACAGGTAATTAATGACCGCTTCTTTATTTTTAAAAGAATGATAGAACGTTTTTCGCGATAATTCAGCGGTTTGGGCAATTTCAGTAATAGAAATATCCTGAAAGTTCTCTTTCGTCATTAAATTTATAAGGGCGTCACATAACCATTGCTTAGACTGCTCAACCATACGCTGCTTGCCGTTCATTTTATTAACATCTCCTCTACTATCGGTAACAAATTATAGCAATCTGTAGCACTTAGCCAATAAGGATTGTTTTAATGCTTAGGGCTAATTATACTAAAGACTGCAAACAAAGGTAACAAATGTTTCCTTTGTATTCATCTGTTACCGAAAGGAGCGCTTGATAGATGTCAAAAGTTACTAAAATTATCAGTTTTATCGGGTTAACCATTGCGATGTTTATGGGCACCTTAGACAGTACTATCGTCAACATTGCTTTACCCAAAATTATGACCCATTTCAATGCCAATCTAACTGATACAAGTTGGGTTGCCACCATCTATACGTTAGCCTTAGCCGTGTTTATGATCACTGGTTCAAAGATTGCCGATCGTTATGGTCGTAAAAAAATTATGTTATTAGGATTAGCCTTATTTGGCGGTTTTTCGGCGGCTTGTATGTTGGCAACGTCGTTGCCAGAATTGATTGCTTTTCGATTTTTTCAAGGATTAGGTGGTGCCATTATCACCCCGATTGTCTTACCAATGGGAATTGAAATATTTGGCAAAGCGCATATGTCAAAAATTGCCAGCGTTGTGGGCGCGGTAACGGCTTTAGCCGCTGCCGGGGGGCCACCGATTGGCGGCGTGATTATTGAATATGCTTCTTGGCGCTGGGTATTCGGCATTAATGTCCCCTTAACCATTGTAGCTTTTCTAATTATAGCTATGGGGGTAAGAGAATCATATGACAAATCCTTGGCGGGGAGAATTGATTTACCAGGAACGATTCTTTTAACACTAGGCTTAGGTGGTTTAACCTTTGGCCTACTAGAAGGCCGCCAATATGGTTGGCAATCGGGCATCATCTTAGGAACACTCATTGGCGGCGTATTAGCTATTGGATTGTTCATCTTTATCGAAAGTAAAGTCAAACACCCACTACTTGAATTAGATTTGTTCCGTGAAAAAACTTTAACTGCTTCTAGTTTAGTTTACTTTTTAACTGGCTTTGCGTTAGTTAGCCCCACCCTGATTTTAAATTATTTTTTACAAGACGTTCTGAACGATACAGCGTTACATGCAGCCCTAATTATTATTCCAGTTTCCTTAACAATCATGGTAGCGATGCCTTTGGGAACTAAGTTATTTGATCAAGTTGGCGCAGTTCCGGTTACTTTGATTGGCCTCTTAGTCATGGCAGCTAGTTTACTGCTCTTGTCGTTTATCACCACCACCACGCCTAAAGCTGTTATCATTACTTTTCTGGTGATTAACGGTGTTGGTTTTGGGTTCTCTTCGGTTTCGTTAGTGGCCTCGGTTAAGCATTTGCCCAAAAATAAAAGTGGGATTGGTTCGGGAATTGTTAACGCAGCGCGTCAAATTGGCACCTGTTTAGGAATTGCAATTCTAGTAACGGTCCTTGATAATAATGTCAATACAGCTAAGCAGCATATTCATCAAGATGCCATTCAAATTGTTGATCGACAGCAATTATCACCCAAAGTAAATAAAGTGGCTCATCAACAATTGAATAGCCTATTTTCCACTACTGGGTCAGCCAAATTAACAACTAAAAACAAACAGACAAACCTAAGACGTGCCCTTAAACAAGCGGCCAAATCTCAAGTTGATTTACCACAGCCCCAAAAGGGAACCGATCTTCACCAGATCTACCAAGCCCAGAAAAAGTTAGCACTAGCTACTGACAACTTAAAAGCGGGCAACCAGCAACTAGCACTTACCTTAACCAAGTTAGAGAATCAAAATACCGCTATATCTAAACTGTCAGTAGCTTCTCAAAAAATTAATTTGGGTAATCAGCAAATAAGCCAGGGTCAGAAAAAAATGTTAGTAGGTCTCAAACAATTGGCACAAAAAGAAGCTTTAACGACAGCTTTGAGAAAAATTAAGCATACTAAGAATCGACAAATCAGCCAGGCCTTCAGTCATACCTACTTAGTAGGAGCGGTGATTGTTTTGATTCTGTCGCCGATTGCTTTGTTGACAGATCGTAAGCCTTTAAAAAGTTGACCTGTGGGCTTGTTCGTAACTTAATTCGATACGGATTACAAGCTAAATCTAAAAAGGTACCTCGAATATGAGGTGCCTTTTTAGGTAGTTTCTTAGATGCTATTTGTTTTATCAGTATCATTTGTATATTTTCGGTATCAAATGATGTAAAATGATACTGAAAGGAGTGAGATGATCCTGAAAAAATTTGATTATAAAACTTTAAATAATTTAGAAATAACTTCTTCAATGAATGACAAGTTGAACCAAATTTATGAACTTAAAGGTCGTTTATCAGCTACGTCAATTACCTACAAAGAAGCCCTAGATCACTTGGTTAATGTTGCTAAAGTCCAGAGTACTGATGCTTCTAATCGTATTGAAGGAATTTATACCAGTAACACTCGGTTAAAACAATTGGTTCATCAAAAAATTAGCCCGCGTAATCGCAGTGAGGCAGAAATTGCAGGTTATCGGGACGTATTGGCTTTAATTCATGAACAATATGCATATATTCCGATTAACAACAGTTCAATCTTAACGTTGCATAAACGTTTGTTTAGCTACACCAACAGCACCTGGGGTGGTCAATTCAAAGATTCTGATAATCAAATCATTACCGAATATGCGGACGGTAGGCAGGAAGTCCGTTTTCAACCACCTGCAGCGTATTTAACGCCGAAATTGGTTCAGGAACTTTGTATCAATTATAATTTAGCAGTTGATCAGCAAACTTTTGCACCACTAATTTTATTAGGCGCCTTTATATTTGATTTTGTTTCGATTCACCCGTTTCGTGATGGTAACGGCCGTATGTCGAGATTGTTAATGCTGTTAACAATGTATCAAGCACAACTCAACGTTGGAAAGTACATCAGTCTGGAAAATTTAATTGAGAAAACCAAGCGGTCCTATTATGAAGTTCTCAAGCAGAGTTCTTTAAATTGGCAAAATAACCAGAATGACTATGCGCCCTTTTTAGATTATTTTTTTGGTGTTATCTTGCAAGCATATCGCAATCTTAATGATCGGCTCAATCTGGTACAAGACAAACCAGTGTCGGCAACGGATTTAATTCTTACAACATTAACGCAAGAATTAAAACCCTTGTCTAGAAGTGAGCTCACGGCCCTGATCCCGCAATACAGCGATATAACAATTAAACGAGCTCTTAGTGAATTGAAGAAAAGTCAGCGGATAAAACTTATTGGCAAGGGAAGATCGTCAAAATATATTTTGAAAAATTAAGATGTTTAGCGCTAATTAGTTCTCTATATTATAAGTGAAGAGAACAATTTATCCATTCTTAGTTACAGAAAGAAGTCTTTTGGTGACTCATGATGTAGTATCACGATGATTAGTTATAGGAAATGGATTTGATTTGAAATCTAAGTTTAAAGATTACATTAGCAACAAAAATGATATGCTTTAAAGAATAAATACATTGATATAGGAGATTTTAATGAAAAGTATTTGGGAGATGGACGCACCAATAGGCTTGGTTTTTTTCTTTGGGCCAGCTTCAATTATTGGAATTATGATGTTAATAAGTGGTTTTAACACCGTTTCAGCCATTATGGTCTTAGTGTTAGTTTTGTGTGGGCTTAAATACATGCACACTTCAATAATTGGTAAGTATAGAATAATGAAATCCATTGTTAACAGTATTCATTTAAAAAAAGACAGTAAAATATTAGACGCTGGCTGTGGTCACGGTGCCTTTATGTTGCAATTTAACAGACAAGCAGCAAATATAAGCGAAATAATAGGAATTGATATCTGGAGTAATAAGGATCAGGGAAGCAATTCAATTGCAGCTACTCAAAAAATAATGGAAAATAGTAATTTGGCTGACAAGGTAAAGTTGAAAACTGCTAATATCTTAAACATGCCATTCAACGATAATGAATTTGATCTGATTGTATCTAGTTTGGTACTGCATAATATTAAGCCATTTGAGAAACGGAAAGCAGCGCTTGTAAACATAGCAAGGGTTCAAAAACAAAAAGGTCAGTTAGTAATCATGGATATAGGCTACGAAACTAGTAAATATGTGCGTATTCTTAAAGACTTGGGATATCAAAACGTTAATATTGCAAATACTGGCTATAACGGTTGGTGGGGTACCCCGATGGTTCCAACTTTTGTAATAACAGCAACCAAATAAAAAAGCTACTTGGTCCCCTGTCAATAAAATA
>DIDF01000094.1 GCA_002418005.1 Lactobacillaceae bacterium UBA5807 | reverse complement strand
ATATCTCGTAAAACACAAACCAAGCCAGAAATAAACCCTGATTCTCTTTGAATTAAAGAAAAATGGGCATGCAAAATCAGATTGTGGTCTTCTGTTGACTGATCAATAACAATTTCTTCAGTATTTTCCAACAGATCCCGCAAACTATAATCATCTTGGATTCCTAAAACTTTTAGAATCGATTGACCAATGGCTTTATTTTCGTCAGTGTCCAAAAAACCTGCGGCAGTTTCATTAATAATTACCACGTTTCCCCGGCGGTCGGTAGCTAGGACCCCATCGGTCATGTTAGCTAAAACAGAATCCAACCGCCGTCGTTCAGACTCAGTGGATTCGTGTGACTCCTCAACTCTAACTGATAAGTTATTGACAGCACTGGCAAGTTGACCAAGTTCATCATTTCCATACACGTGAACTTGACCGGAATAATCACCACGAGCAATTCGCAAAGTTTGCTGTTTCATTTCTTCAATTGGTCTAGTAATGGCCGTTGAAACAATAATTGCAATCAGTAATCCTAAAATTATTGCCACAGAAGCAGCAAACAAATAAATAACTGTTATGCTATTAATATTTTGATATACCGGGTCAAGATTTGCTTTAATGTAAACAACACCGACTAGTTGACTGTTGTTGCCGGAGCTCTTAATTAATGGCGTTATTAGTGTGTAATACCTAGTATTATTTGTAGAGTCAAAAGTATTTTTTTCAATTGACCGACTATTATAAATCGCACTTTTTACAGTATTATCAGTCGTTTTTTGCCCAATTATAGCTTGATTATTAATTTGGTTGGTCCCACGAATAGTTCCTTTGGCATCAATAACTTGAATCTGAGCAGAACTATCATTTTCAGAATCATTTAAAATCGTTCGAATTTGCGCATTCGCTGCACTTTCGTCGCTTCTGGATAATTCCGTAGTTAAAGAGTTGCTAACATAAGATTGCAGCTGAACTTGGTTCTTGAATGTGGCTAGATTTTGATGTTCTAGCTGGCGGACAAAAACGGCCCCCACAATTTCTAGGGTGACCAAAAGTACAAGGGCAAAAACTAGAGCTATTTTGAATTTAATTGACTGATAAAATCTAATTCGATTGTTCACGACGAGCTAGTTTCCCTTCTAAATTATAAAAACGAATCTTACTGATCATTTTCAGGGTTTCTCAAATAATAGCCAACTCCACGACGAGTTACTAACCAGGTTGGATGACTTGGACTATCTTCGATTTTTTCACGGAGCCGTCTAACAGTGACATCAACAGTTCGGACATCACCAAAATAATCATATCCCCAAACTGTTTGAAGCAGATGCTCACGGGTCATAACCTGACCAATATGCTCAGCAAGATAATGAAGGAGTTCAAATTCTCGGTGAGTTAATTCAATATTTTCACCCCGTTTGGAAACTGAGTATGCTTCAGGATGAATTACTAAATCACCGATAGTGATATCCTTGGTTTCATCAGTACCAGTTTGAGCTTGATTATTTACAGAGACTTGTCGTCTAAGGTTTGCTTTGACTCGGGCAACCAGTTCTCGATTTGAAAATGGTTTAGTCACGTAGTCATCGGCACCTAATTCAAGGCCCAGGACTTTATCTAGTTCGGAATCCTTGGCAGTAACCATAATTATTGGCGTATCCTTGGTTTTTCTGATTTCTCTGGCAACTTCCAAACCATCAATTTTAGGAAGCATCAAATCCAAAATAATCAAATCAGGATCAACTTCTTTAACCTGGTTTAAAGCTTCTTCGCCATCGTAAGCTACTGAAACTTCGTACCCTTCTTTTTCAAGATTAAATTTCTCGATATCAACTATGGGTTTTTCGTCATCGACAACTAGTATTTTCTTTGCCATTAGCAAGTTCTCCTATCGTGGATAAATTTCGTAAAGTTTTTATTATTATCTTATTATTTGTATTTATATAGTTTGATTATAACACATGTAAAACCCGCCAATAAAATAGCTCCATGCCCGTCAGAGTAAGGAATTTCACTTAGTCTGTTGCAAAACTCGAGCCATTATGATATTATATTTAAGTCGGTTAGTAATGGGCAGTTAGCTCAGTTGGTAGAGCAACGGACTCTTAATCCGTGGGTCCAGGGTTCGAGCCCCTGACTGCCCACTAAAACATTATATTTAAATAACAGTCACGCAGCTTAATGCCGTGGCTGTTATTTTTTTACGTTTTTCAGTAAATTTTAGATTAATTGAATTAAGCTATCTCGCAATTAAAAATTAAAGGTGATTAAATTGAAATACCCAAACATTCACTTAGCAACCTTTATTGATCGACCAAACCGTTTTATTTCCCATTGTCGATTAATGGATTCAAAAACAGTTGTTACCGTTCACGTTAAAAATACGGGCCGGACTTCAATTCTTCAGCCTGGGATCTTAGTTTCTTTATCTCAAAACGACAATCCAAACCGAAAAACAAAATATGATTTAATTGCTGCCAAAAAATATAATCAGTTTTGGATAAACATCGACTCTCAGGTTCCGAATAAACTCGTAAATGAAGGTCTAATGGAAAATTTTATTAAACTGGCTAAAATTAACCGGATTACTAAGGTTAAACCAGAAACAACGTTTCTAAACTCACGAATAGACTTTTCAGGAAAGGACGATAGCAATAATAAATTTCTATTAGAAGTTAAGGGTGTAACTCTATTCAATAAAAAAATTGGGGCTTTCCCAGACGCTCCAACCCAGCGAGGTTTAAAGCATGTAAAGACTTTAACTCTTGCAGCCAAATCTGGATATTTAGCATATCTTTTATTTATAGTTCAAACCACGGGTATCAGTATAATTACGATTGATCGCGAGATATTTCCCGAACTAGCGGAAGCAATCAAAGTTGCAATGGCTAGTGGCGTAATTGTTTTAGCATATGATTGCAAAGTTACTCCCGATTCAATCAGCCTCAATCATCCCATCAAATTTGATTTAAATCAGAAGTTTAAAAGTGATGGATTACCATCTTCCATTGGTCTAAAATCAGATAAAACCAACAAAAAGAATTAAGAATAATTCTACTTGGTGGTTTTTATTACTTATTTTTCGCATTATCAGGTACATAGGCAATGGAAGAGAACTTGTTGTAAGACTTAACAAACAATAATTTTACCGTTCCTCTTGGACCTGAACGGTTCTTATCAATAATTACTTCAACTTCACCAACATCGTTTGTGTCATCTTCACCTTGTTGATCATTATTGCCGGAGTCGTCATCATCATGATCGTAATAATCCTGGCGATAAAGAAATGCAACAATATCAGCATCCTGCTCAATTGATCCAGACTCACGAATATCAGAAAGCACTGGCCGTTTGTCCTGCCTTTGCTCCACACTTCGAGAAAGCTGGGACAGTGCAATTACTGGAACATGAAGTTCCTTGGCAAGCTTCTTAAGTTGACGAGAAATGCCTGAAACTTCTTGCTGTCTATTTTCGGCATTACTGCCTTCAATTAACTGCAAGTAATCAACAACGATTAAGCCAAGATTACCTTGTTCTTTTGCAAGTCGGCGACTCTTGGCTCTTATTTCAGACATTTTAATGCCGGCAGTATCATCCATAAATATATTTGCTCTTGATAAACTGCCCATAGCAACAACTAAACTTTGCCATTCATCTTCGGACAAATTTCCAGTCCGTAAATGATTGGCATTAATACTTCCCTCCGCACAGAGCATTCGGTTTACTAATGACTCCGCGCTCATTTCCAAACTAAAAATAGCAACTGTTTTATCAGTTTTTGTGCCAACGTTTTGAGCTACGTTTAAGGCAAATGCAGTCTTACCAACAGCTGGTCTAGCTGCGACAATTATCAACTCATCACTGTGCAGACCGGTGGTAATTTTATCTAGTTCAGGATAGCCAGTGGACAAACCGGTAACTTGGTCGCCATCTTTTGATAACTTGGTAACTTCTTGAAAAGCCGAATTTAAAACGTCCTTGATTGGTTTAAAACCAGCCTGATTTCGATTTTCAGCAACGTTTAAAATGTCTCGTTCGGCATTATCTAAAAGAGTGGTTACATCATCGTCGGTATTATAACTATCAGCCACGATGTTAGTGGCAGTTTGAATTAGACGACGTAAAACAGCCTTGTCTTTGACAATCTTGGCATAATAGACAACGTTTGCAGCGGTTGGAACTGATCCGGCTAATTCAGCCATATACTCAGTGCCGCCGGCATCATCCAAATTATTTTGGCTCTTTAAAAGATCAACAATTGTCACAACATCGATGGCTTCATCGCGATCATTTAATTCAACCATTGCTTTAAAAATGATTTGATGAGCTCGTTTATAAAAGTCATCGGGTTCAAGATACTCCATCGCTTCAACCAAAGCATCAGTACTTAAGAAGATTGAACCTAAAACGGCTTTTTCAGCCTCTAAATTTTGTGGTGGCAATTGACTTACAACATCGTTATTCATTCAAATTCCTCAATAAAAATTCCTACTTTTCGGAAACATGAACCCGAATCTTAGCGACAACACTAGGATAAAGTTTAACTGGAACATTTGTGTAACCAGCAACTTTAATCGGTTCATCCAGTTCAATTTTTCTTTTATCTAATTTGATGCCAAATTGTTTGTCCAAAGCAGAAGCAATTTGTTTACTTGGGATTGAGCCAAATAATCGGCCATCGGTTCCTGACTTAGCCTTTAATTCCACTACAGTTTTATCATTCTCAAGTTGATCCTTAAGTTTTTTAGCTTCAGCAAGCTCTTCAGCCTTTTCTTTGGCTTGGGCTTTCTTTTTTGCACTTAACTCACTCATAGCTGCCTTGGTTGCGGCTTTAGCTTTACCATTTCGAATCAAATAATTTTGAGCATAGCCGTCTGGAACTTCTTTAACTTCGCCCATCTTGCCTTTTCCACGGACATCTTCTGTAAAAATAACCTTCATTATTTATCACTCCTACTATCTATCCTCAAAGTATTTTACTATTACTCATTATCATCGATATTTTTTATTGTTTCAAGAAGCAATTCGCGAACTTCATCAACCTTCTTGTTTGGAATTTGAGTTGCCCCACTTGAAAGGTGACCGCCGCCGCCCATTTTTTCCATAATTCGCTGAACATTAATGTTTCCAGTACTACGAGCAGAAACGCCAACTTGATTGTCAGGTCGCATATAAATAATATAAGACGCATCCACGCCCGACATTGTCAAAAGAGAATCACATGCCTGTGCAGCAGTGACAGGATCATACTTTCGATCATCTTCGCCAACAATCATAGCCATGTTACCGTTAAAGAACTCAACTAGGGAAATAAGGTGGTTTCGTTCAAGATAGCTGTCAACATTTTCCTTCATAAACTGCTGCATTTCATTAGTATCAGCTCCGGCTGACCGCAAATAACTGGCTGCGTCAAAAGTTCTAGTCCCAGTTCTCATTGAAAATGATTGAGTATCAATAAATATCCCAGTGAGCATTGCGGTTGCTTCGAGTCGATTAATGGGTTCTTCTTCATGAGACTGATATTCAAACATTTCAGTAATTAACTCACAAGTGGAAGAAGCATAAGGTTCAATATAAACCAGCATTGGATTTTCTGGAAATTCTTCACCACGTCGATGATGATCAATAATTACGGATCGATCAGCAAGTCGCTTATATACATCTTCTGAAATACTAATTGATGGTTTCGAATGATCAACCAAAATTAACAAACTATTATCGGTTGCCTTAGATAAAGCTTCCGAAGGAGTAATGATAGATTTATTTATCTCCGGATATTCTTTTGTTGCCTCAAGCAGCCTTTGAATATCAGAGTGAACCTGTTCTTTGTCTAAAACAATCCAGCATTTTTTATTATTCATTTGGGCAATTCGTCGAATTCCCATACATGCTCCAAGAGCATCCATATCTGGCCTGGTATGCCCTTGAACAAATACTTGATCGGATTCCTTCATCAATTCATTCAAAGCTTGAGAAATCATTCTAGCTCGAACTCGGGTCCGCTTCTCCATTGGATTAGTCTTGCCACCATAAAATCTAGCAGTGTCATTTTGAGCTTTAACAACAACTTGATCTCCCCCACGGCCTAAGGCTAAATCCAAATTACTTTGCGCCTGGTCAGCCAAACTATTTAGATTTTCATCTCCGTAAGATATTCCAATACTCAAGGTTAATGGGAAGTTCTGCTTTGAAGTACTCTCTCTCACGGTATCCAAAATATTAAACTTATCGTTTTCAACCTTGGTCAGTGATTGAGCATAAGCAAGTAAGAAGAAATGGTCATCATCAATTTGTTTTAGATAAATTCCATATTTTTGTGACCATGAAGCTAATTCATTGGTCACATAATTACTTAAATTAGAAATTTCCTGGTCAGTCATTGACTGAGTAACTTCATCATAATTATCCAAGAAAATCTGGCCAACAGAAATTTGCTTGTCTTCATATCGTTGCTCTAATTGAGCATAGTGAGTAATATCCATCAAATAAACAGAATTGTACTCACTTTGGACCAGCATCGTAAACTTATGATCATGCCAGCTGACGGTATGAAAATCATTTGAATTCTCATATTTTAGAATTAATTGTTGCAAATCTGGATCTAAATCGGTTAACTTCTTTCCTAAGATACTATCACTGGCAAAGTATTTGATTAGGTATGGATTGGCCCATTCTACTAAAGAATTACCGCTTAATACCAAAACCCCAATTGGCATTTCTAAAAGAGCTTCCTGTTCTCCTCGGTGGATTCGATATGAAAGGTCTGTAATGTAACGGTTAGTATCAGAACTAATCTCGTTCATCATAAAAATAGTGTAAATTAGGCCAATAATACTAAAAGCGGCTAAAACGATAGCAACTATAAAATTGTAAAGAAAAGAAATTACCACACTAAAAATTACTAACAGAGCAATAAAAATCATGATTCTTAGTAATCTTCGGTTATGAATAAATGGTGGTAATTCATTAACCCGATTTTTCATAATATTTCCTCTAAGATCTTTTGCTTAATACTTTTATTTTACCATAATCAGGAGGCTTCAATTCGCCAAGGTTAACAAGTTAATGAATGACTTTTAAAACAAAAAAGCTATCCCATGATAGGATAGCTAAAATTTCTATTAATCTTCAGAAACAAATGGCATTAAGCCCATGATTCTTGCTCTTTTAATAGCAATTGTTAATTTACGTTGATTTTTAGCACTTGTTCCAGTAACTCGACGTGGAAGAATTTTTCCACGTTCAGAAACAAATCGTTTTAACAAATCAGTATCTTTATAATCAATATATTCAATATGATTTGCTGCAATAAAGTCAACTTTACGGCGACGACGACCACCGCCACGTCTTTGTTGAGCCATAATTATTCCTCCTCACACACGATCACTTACTACTTTAGAATGGTAAATCATCGTCTGAAATATCAATCGAATCTCCCGAATTGGCAAATGGATCATCAGATGAACTATTGTTCTTGGTATTGGAATTATTATTAGTTCCACCATTGCCTTTACTATCGGAATTATTAAATGGATTGTCTCCATTATTTTGTTGAGGAGCACTATTACCAGCTGAAGCAGCAGCTGGACTAGCATTATTATCTCTGGCTGATCTTGGTTCTAGAAGAGCAAAATTTTCAACAACGATTTCAGTGACATAAACCCGTTGTCCTTGTTGATTCTCGTAATTTCTAGTCTGGATTCTACCATCAATACCTACTAATGAGCCTTTGTGAACAAAGTTGGCAAAGTTTTCAGCAGATTTCCGCCAAATTACGCAGTTGATAAAATCGGCTTCACGTTCACCCTGTTGATTAGTAAACCGTCGATCGACAGCTAACGTAAAGGTACCAACTGCGGTACCACTCTGTGTGTATCGTAAATCAACGTCTCGGGTTAGGCGACCCGTTAAAATTGCGCGATTAAGCATGCTGAATAGCTCCTCTCATTTCAAATTATTATTAATTAAGCTTCGCGAACAACAATCATATGACGTAAAATATCGTCATTGATTTTTGAAAGACGATCGAATTCGTTTAATGCTTGATCGGTATCAGTTGTTAAGTTAATGACATGGTAGGTTCCTTCATTGTAACCACCAATTTCATAAGCAAAACGGCGCTTTGACCAATCTTTGGAATCGATAATCTTACCGCCATTATCTGTGATAATCTTGTCGAAACGATCAACTAAATCATTTTTAGCTGAGTCTTCAATATCAGGACGGATAATATAAGTAATTTCATATTTCTTTTCTTCCATAGCTTTGCACCTCCTTCTGGACTAATGGCTCTTTTCCCAAGAGCAAGGAGAGTTTCTGTCTAAAGTCAGATACTCACAAGTAATTAGGATACCATGTCTTAGTCAAAATTTCAATACGCCTAAAAGTGATTTACGATACATTATTTAGATACGAAAAAAGAAATGGTTTCCCATTCCTTTAAATCTTAATCATCCTGATTATCAGAATCATCTGGATTAGAATCTGTTGAATTAGAATCTTCAGAACTGGTATCAGAATCATTTTCGGATTCATCGGTTTTTTCAACCTTAGCCATAGTTGCAACTTTGGCATCCTGGTCAATTCTAATCAAATGAACACCAAGAGTAGCTCTGCCAGTTTGAGAGACATCCTCAACGCCAAAGCGAATCATAACTCCCTTGTCGGTAATTAACATGATGTCTTCTGAACCATCAACGGTTGTTAAACCAGCAAGCGGTCCATTCTTCTTGGACACATTAACGGTCTTGATTCCTTTTCCGCCACGGCCCTTAATTGGATATTGAGCTGCGGGTGTGCGTTTACCGTAGCCTTTTTCAGAGATAACAAAGACTTCACTGTCAGGCTTCAAAACATCGGCGCCGACAACATAGTCGTGATCTCTAAGCCTTACACCACGAACACCGGTAGCAGTTCGTCCCATGGATCGGACATCCAAAGCCTTAAAACTAACGGCATAACCCAAATGAGTTCCAATAATAATATTTTGGTCTTTGTCAACGATCAAAACATTAATGACTTGGTCTCCTTCTTTAAGGTTAATTGCCCGAAGTCCATTACTTCTAATATTTGTAAATTCAGCAACTGGAGTCTTTTTGACTGTCCCATGAAGAGTTACAAAGAACAAATCTTTTTGATTATCATTAGATTTTTCAGAAACATTGATAACGGCTTGAATTTTTTCACCTGAATCAATGTTAAGTAAGTTAATGATTGGAATTCCTTTGGCAGATCTTCCGTATTCAGGAATTTCATAGCCCTTCATTTCATAAATCTTCCCAGCATCAGTGAAGAACAGGAGAATGTCATGAGTAGTAGTCGAAACTAAGTGTTCCACAAAATCATCATTGTGAACACCCATCCCTTGGACTCCTCGGCCACCACGATTTTGAGTCTTGAACTCAGTAGTTGGAATCCGTTTAATGTAGCCATTATGAGTTAAAGATACAATTACATCTTCGTCTTCAATCAGATCTTCATCTTCAAGGCTTAAAACTTCACCAACTAATAATTCGGTTCTTCTCTTATCACCAAACTTCTTTTGAATCTCAAGAAGTTCTTGGTAAATTATCTGGTTAACTTTTTCTTTGCTTGCAAGGATTGCTTTATACTCTGCAATATCTTTTTGCAGGTCAGCAAACTCCTTTTCAATCTTTTCGCGCTCCAAACCTGTCAAACGAACAAGTCGCATGTCTAAAATTGCTTGCGCTTGTTTATCACTCAGACCAAAGTTATTAATTAACTGGTTTTTAGCAACGTCACCAGTTTGAGAACCTCGGATTATTTTGATAATTTCATCGATATGATCTAAGGCAATTAACAAACCTTGAAGAATATGAGCTCGAGCCTGAGCCTTGGCTAACTCAAACTTAGTCCGTCTAGTAATAACTTGAACCTGATGTTTCAGATAGTACTGAAGAATTTCTTTGAGGGAAAGAACTTTAGGGGTACCATCGACGATCGCTAGCATGTTAAAGCCAAACGATGTCTGCATCAAAGTCAGCTTATAGAGATTATTTAAAACAACATCGGCACTGGCATCTCGACGAACATCGATAACAACCCGTAAACCTTCTCTATCGGATTCATCATTGATATCGGTAATACCATCAATTCGTTTATCCCGAACAAGTTCGGCGATTCTTTCAATCAGTTTTGCTTTATTAACCATGTATGGCAGCTCAGTTGCAATAATCCGCTGCTTGCTGTCAGCATCGCCTTCAATTTCAACTTTAGCCCGGATTGTAATTGTTCCACGGCCAGTTTCATAAGCTTTTCTAATTCCAGATTTACCCATGACAACTCCGCCAGTAGGAAAATCGGGACCAGGAAGTACCTCCATTAAATCAGCGGTAGTAGCATCAGGATTTTTCATTAACACGTGAATTGCACTAATTACTTCACTTAAATCATGCGGTGGAATATTAGTAGCCATCCCAACAGCAATTCCTGAGGCTCCATTAACCAGCAAATTCGGAAAACGAGAAGGCAAAACAGTCGGTTCATGTTCAGTCCCATCATAGTTAGGTTGAAAATCAACGGTGTCTTTGTTAATATCACGAAGCATTTCCATGGCAATTTTGCTTAATCGAGCTTCGGTGTATCGCATTGCTGCGGCACCATCACCATCGACAGAGCCAAAGTTACCGTGACCGTCAATTAACATATAACGATAACTAAAATCTTGAGCCATTCGCACCATGGCATCATAAACAGCAGTATCACCATGGGGATGATATTTACCTAAAACATCCCCAACAATTCTGGCTGATTTTTTATATGGCTTATCAGGAGTTATTCCCTGTTCATTCATGGAATAAAGAATTCTTCGATGAACCGGCTTTAATCCGTCACGAACATCAGGCAGTGCTCGCGATACAATAACACTCATCGCGTAATCAAGATATGATGTTCGCATCTTTTTTGATAAATCGACATCAGTGATGCGTTTATCAAAATTATCTTCGTTAGCCAACCTTGTATCCTCCATTCTTGTACATTTGATAACAATGTTTCATGTGAAACTTTAAAAAGCTAATTTTTTAAACATCCAAATTCTCGACAAATTTGGCGTTATCTTCAATAAATTCACGACGAGGAGCAACCTTATCGCCCATTAACATTGAAAATACTCTATCGGCTTCTTTGGCATCAGAAGACTCTACTCTAAGCAATCTTCGATTTTCAGGATTCATAGTTGTATCCCAAAGTTGAGAAGCATCCATTTCACCAAGTCCTTTGTAACGCTGAATAACAGGTTTAGGGGTTGGCGGTAATTGGCCTAAAAAGTCATTAAGTTCTTCATCAGTATCAATGTATCGCTGCATCTTACCCTGACGAACCTGATACAAAGGTGGCTGGGCAACATAAACGTACCCGGCATCAATTAACGGTCTCATATATCGATAAATCAACGTTAACAACAAGGTCTGAATGTGAGCACCATCAACATCGGCATCAGTCATAATGATTAACTTATGATAATTAACTTTGGAAATATCAAAATCATCCCCAAAGCCAGTACCCATAGCCGTGAACAAGGAACGAATTTCTTCGTTGGCTAAAATTTTATCCATACTTGCTTTTTCAACGTTTAATATCTTGCCACGAATTGGCAAAATTGCTTGAGTCAAACGCGAACGCCCTTGTTTTGCAGAACCGCCGGCAGAATCACCTTCGACGATAAATAATTCGGAAATTGCCGGATCTTTGCTAGTATTGTCGGCTAATTTTCCAGGTAAATTGCTAATTTCAAGGCCACTCTTTTTTCGAGTAACTTCACGCGCACGTTTAGCAGCTGACCTAGCTTTAGATGCAAGCAAACCTCGATCAACAATTTGGCGAGCCTCGCTTGGATGTTCCATTAAAAATTTAGAAAAATGATCAGCAAAAATCCGATCAGTAACTGTTCTAGCATCAGAGTTACCTAATTTAGTCTTGGTCTGACCTTCAAATTGAGGATCAGGATGCTTGATACTAACAACGGCAGTAGTTCCTTCACGAACATCATCCCCAGACAAATTAGGTTCATTATCTTTGATCATGTTATTTTTTCTAGCATAATCATTAACAACCCTGGTAAGAGCTCGCTTAAATCCTTCTTCGTGAGTTCCACCTTCATACGTATGAATATTGTTTGTAAAAGTTAAAAGATCACTACGATAATCATTAGTATATTGAATGGCAACTTCAACCGTAATGCCCTGCATTACTCCTTCAACATAAATTGGTTCCTTAAACATAGTTTCCTTGTTTTTATCCAAGTACTCTACATAATGTTTAATACCGCCTTCGTATTTATAATCACTTTCAGTTGGCTTTGCAGGTCTTAAATCACGAACGACAATCCTTAATCCTTTATTCAAGAAAGCAAGTTCTCTTAACCGTTTATCCAAAACTTTAATATCAAAAGTTGTTGTTTCACGGAAAATATCTGGGTCCGGTAAGAAATGAACCTTAGTTCCATGAGCATCTTGGGGAGCAGTTCCAATAACCTTCATTTTGGTTACAACATGGCCAGTAGTAAAGTCCATGTAATACTGTTTTCCACCACGAGTTACGGTAACATCAAGTTCTTTAGACAAAGCGTTAACAACTGAAGCACCAACACCATGAAGTCCGCCGGATACTTTATACCCGCCACCGCCAAACTTTCCGCCGGCGTGAAGAATAGTATAAACAGTTTCCAAAGCAGGCTTTCCTGTCTTCTTTTGAATATCGACTGGAATACCACGACCATCATCAGTCACCGTTACACTATTATCCTTCTCAACGGTAACGGTAATTTTCGTAGCAAAACCAGCCAAGGCTTCATCAATTCCGTTATCAACAATTTCCCAAACTAGATGATGAAGCCCTTGAGAACTGGTTGTCCCGATGTACATTCCAGGTCGTTTTCTAACAGCTTCAAGGCCTTCCAAAACCTGAATTTGACTAGCATTATATTCCTTAGCCAATTCTGCTTTTGTTTCTTTCTTATCAGCCATTTTGTTCCTCCTAATACTATTCCACGCTAACTTTACCGTTATCAATTCTAAAAATCTTAGGGTTTTTCAATAATTCTTGTTGGACATCACTCAAACTGGTAGTTGTGATAAATGTCTGAACCTTATTTTGAATAGCTAATAACAGGTGGGTTTGTCGATAGCTATCTAATTCAGACAAAACGTCATCCAATAAAAGAACCGGATACTCTCCTGTCTGTTCTTTCATAAGATCAATTTCTGCCAATTTCATTGAAAGTGCTGTAGTACGTTGCTGCCCTTGAGATCCAAAAGAAGCAACTTCTTTTTTATTTATAACAAATTTTAGATCATCACGATGGGGTCCAAGCAAACTAGTAGACCTTAAAATCTCTTTTTCTTGAATCGAAGCGTATTGCTGTCTTAAATTTTGATAAATAACATCTACTGATTTAAAACGATCTTTTGGAACACTTGATTTGTACTGAAACTCTAATTCTTCTTTTCCTTGAGATATTTCTTTATGAACCTTTTGGGCAAAACCTTCAAGTTTCTTTAACAGACTAACTCTTTCAAAAATGACCTCTGCTCCATAAGCAGATAACTGATCAGATAAAACATCTAAATAAACCTTATCTTTACTCACATGATTATGTAAGTTTCTCAAATAGCGATTTCTTTGCTTGAGAATCTTTCGGTACTGAGTCAAATTAGTCAAATAACGGTTACTCATTTGACCAAACTCCATATCCATAAACCGTCTCCTGACTTGAGGAGAACCCTTTACAATCGAAAGATCTTCAGGGGCAAATAAAATTACGTTTAAATTGCCAATATAACTTGAAAGTTTTGCTTGCTCCAGATGATTAATTCTAGCTTTCTTGCCCTTTTGACCTAAATCCAATTCCAAAGGAACACTGCCGACTTTTTTAACCACTCTCGCTCTAATCTGGGCAGTTTGTTGACCCCATTTAATTAATTCTTTTTCGTTTGAAGTTCGATGACTTCTGGCTAAAGCCAAGACATAAATTGCCTCCAGTAAGTTAGTCTTACCTTGAGCGTTACCGCCGATTAAAACATTTATTCCATCAGAAAAATCCAGAACTTGAAGTTCATAATTACGAAAATTATGAAGTTCCATTCTTTGTATTCTCATCAATTATCCTGCTTTGAACGAATAACAAACTCACCAACGTCCGGAACCGAAACACTATCTCCTGGATAAAGTTTCTTTCCACGCCGATCATCAGGCTGATCATTAACACTTACCGAATTTTCTCGTAAATACCATTTGGCCTGACCGCCACTAGAAACAACAGATTCTTCTTTTAGTAGCTGTCCTAAAGTTATGTAAGGCCCATTAATGAAAGTCTCTTTTTTCACAATTTCACCCACCTTTAACAGGTATAATTATACGCTTTTTTTACATAAAAGTATACCTTTTGAGGCAATATCAGGCCCTCTCAGCCAATTTAATTAAAAACGTCTTTTTTGACTTGTTTTGCTTAAAAATTCTCAAATCAAAAAATAAGCGCAAATAAACGGCCTATCCTTTGATTTTTATTTTTGAACAAAAAAAGAGCACTAATTAAGAATTATCTTAACTAGTACTCCTAATAATTAATTTCTGAAATTTTCTAAAAAGTTCTAATTGGTGTAATTAATTGGATAAAACTATCACTGTTTTCAGTAGGCATTAGAGTAAATGGTCTTAACGCAGTTGTGAAATCAACTTTGATCGTTGTTTGGCCAAAAGACCTTAAAGCATCTTTCATATAGTCAGGATTAAAGGAAATTTCCAAGTCATTTCCTTCAATTTTACTTGGGGCAAGGTCTTCTTCCACATTCCCGACATCAGGAGAATTCCCAAAAATTGTGGCTTTTTTCTCTGCTGACTTAATTGTTAATTTGATAACGTTGTTTCTAGACTCATGAGAAAGTAATGAGGCTCGTTCGATGGAGGCTAATAAGTCGGAAGAATCAAAGGTCAGCTCAATGTCATGTTCTTGGGGGATCAACCGTGAGGTATCAGGATATTTTCCTTCAAGAAGACGGGAATAAAATAAAGTATCACCCACAACAAATAGTGCCTGATTTTGAGTAACAGAAAGTGAGACGGATTCTTGATCATCATCGATCATTTTTGAAAGTTCAGATAGACTTTTTCCTGGGATTACAAAATCGTAGTCTGAAGCCACTGCATCAGGAAGGGTTACGTTTCGTTGACTAAGTCGATGACTATCCGTTGCAACTGCTAATAAATTATTTCCAGAAATTACGAAATGAACTCCAGTTAAAATTGGTCGACTTTCCTGGTTAGAAACTGCAATAACAGTTTGAGAAATGATTTGCTTAAATAGATCAGCTGCCAAATTGATTGAAGTATTTGTTTGGACTTCTGGTAAATGAGGATAGTTATTGGCATCTAAACCATTAATGGTAAATGATGACTGGCCGGAGGTAATTTCGGTTTGAAAGTTCTCACTGGTCTGGATTGTCAGTGTTTTTTCAGGAAGTTTTTTGACAATGTCTGAGAAGAATCTAGCCGGTAAAACAATTGCGCCTTCTGACTCAACAGCTAACATGTTGTCTGGATCATCAGCTTTGATTGTTGTTTCAATTGAAATGTCTGCATCGCTACCAGTTAAAATCACTTTGTTTTGTAAGACGTCTAACTTTAACCCTGTAAGAATTGGAATAGTAGTTTTAGTTGAAATTGCCCTAGTAACTAAATTTAGTCCGTCAATAAATGCTTGCTTACTAATAGAAAATTTCATGGAACTGATGACCTCCCAGAGAGTTGTAAGTAAATATATTTAATTAATAAAAAAATAGAAGAAGTAGTAGGTCTTGTGGATTCTGTGGATAACTATTTAAATTATTCGCGGGCAAAGAAAAAAGCCTGTGAATAAAGTTGTTAATAACTAAGACACTTCTTCGGTCTTTATCCACAGGCAATTATACCATTTTATCCAAGCGATCTTTTGAGGTCTGTAATTTCTTGACGTAAATCAACATCATTTTTAAGCATATCGGAAATTTTGTCACAAGCATGGATAACTGTTGTGTGATCTTTACCACCAAATTCTTTGCCAATCTTTGGCAGTGAACTGTTGGTCATCTCTCTTGCAAGATACATTGCAATTTGTCTTGGCATCACAATGGATTTCATTCTCTTCTTGCCTTTAATATCTGAAACTGAAACGTGGAAGAAATCGGCAACTTTATTTTGAATATCTATTATGGATAATTCATGATGATTGCTTGAAAGTTTTAATCCCTTAAGAGCTTCATATACTAAGTCGGTGGTAATTGGTGCATTCTTTAACCTGGAATAAGCCTGGACTCTAGATAAAGCGCCTTCGAGTTCTCGGACATTAGTGTCAATTTGACTGGCAATGTAACTTAGGGCATCATTTGGAATTACCAAGTCATCTAATTGGGCTTTGTTTTTCAAAATGGCGATTCTAGTTTCTAGATCCGGTCGTGTAATGTCTACTGATAGTCCCCAAGCAAATCTGGAAACCAAGCGGTCCTGAAGTTTTGGAATTTCTTGGGCTAGGCGATCAGAAGTTAAGATAATTTGCTTGTCATTATTGTAAAGATCGTTAAAAGTATGGAAGAATTCCTCTTGAGTACCTTCTTTATTTGCAAAGAACTGAATATCATCGACCATTAACAAGTCCACATCTCGATATTCGCGACGGAATTCTTCGGTTTTATTTGTTTGAATCGCGTTAATTAAGTCATTAGTAAAAGCTTCACTGGTGACGTACTTAACTCTGGTTTCTGGATGGTCAGCCAACCGTTTATTTCCAATGGCCTGCATAAGATGAGTTTTACCTAAGCCGACACCACCATATAAGAATAGTGGATTATAAAGCTTCCCGGGTTCTTCAGAAACTATTAAAGCAGCAGCGTGAGCCATTTGATTTCCTTTACCAATAATGAATTTATCAAATGTGTAATTAGGATTTAATTGATTTTCTTTACTGAATGAAAAACTGGATTTTTCATCAGTCTGTTGGTCCGTTTTTTCTGGACTTTCTACCTGACGTGTATCAAGATCATCCTTATTTTTTAAATCGGATTGCAAAATTAGCTTAGGTTCCACATTTCCCTTTGTAACTATATATGAATAAGTTAAAAAATTTGAAACCAGTTTTTGTTCCCAATAATCCTTATGTAGTGGTGAAGGTAAGGCAAGTGTTAGTGTAGTTCCATCATAACTAACGGGTTTGGCAGGCTCAATCCAAGTTTTGAAATTTAGTGCGGGCGTGTTTTTTCGAAATTCTTCTCTGACTTGAGCCCAAATTGAATCTTTATCAAGCACCTTAATCCCCCCTTTTATTAATAGTTCTTCAAGCGAGCAAATTTATTCTAGCATTCTTAAAAAAAGTTTTCCACAGGCCAAATTAACTGTGCATAAATGTTTCACACCGAGTAAATAATGTTTCCACAACCCTGTTAATAACGAGCAAAAATATTAAAAAATTAATAGTAATCCACAGGAAATTGTGGATAAGAAATCCTATGCTGTAGGCTTTTTAAATTTAAAAAAGATATTTATCTACAGGCTGTGGATAATTTTAGGAACAATCTGTCAACTTGTGGATATCTTTGCGGAAAACTTGTTAATTTTAGAAATTTAAAATCGGGTTTATCCACAACTTTTGGGTATGAAACAAATTTAAGAATTTTTGAAAAAATTTTTTCTTAGCAAATCTCCTATTTCATAATTTATGGAACTATGATATTATATTTAAGAACTGCATTTGAACATCCGAAATTAAATGCTTAAACGCTAATATTTCATGAATTAAAGGAGGTTATCTTCTATGGCAATGAAGAGAACATATCAACCAAAGAAGCGTCATCGTGCTCGTGTGCATGGTTTTCGTAATAGAATGAATACCAGCAATGGTCGAAAAGTTTTAGCACGCCGACGTCAAAAAGGTAGAAAAGTATTGTCTGTATAGACCACTGACCCCAGTGGTCTTTTTTCATTTTTTATTTATATTTTTTTATTTTGGAGATGAATCATGCGAAAATCGTTCCGGGTTAAAAAAGAAACAGAGTTCCAAAAGGTTTTTGAAACTCACGACTCTGTTGCAAACCGTCAATTCGTAGTTTATTCATTAGATAAACCTGAGCAAATACATTTTCGTGTTGGAATTTCAGTTGGAAAAAAGATTGGTAATGCTGTACATAGAAATTGGGTCAAGCGTAGGATTCGCCAAGCTGTCTTTGAACTTAAAGATCAGATCAGGCAAGACGTCGATTTTATCATAATCGCTCGTCCAACTACGGATATGATGTCTATGAAAGATATTAAAACCAGTCTGATTCACGTATTAAAATTGGCAAGGTTAATTAAGTCTGATGACGATAGTGAGGATCAAGAGTGAAAAAAAGACTAAAAAAAGCGCTAGCGCTTCTCTTAATATCAAGTTTAACTTTATTTTTAGCAGCATGTAGTAACGCCCCAATTACTAACAACAGTAAAGGGTTATGGGATGGATTAGTTGTTTTAAACTTCTCTCGGGCGATCATTTGGCTGTCTTCTTTCTTTAATGACAATTATGGGATGGGAATCATTATCTTTACTATCTTGGTCCGAATTGTTATTCTGCCATTAATGATTTATCAGACTAGGAGTATGCGCCGAACTCAAGAAATCCAGCCGCAATTAAAGGCTTTGCAAAAGAAGTATTCTTCTCGAGATCAGGAAACAATGGCCAAACTTCGAGAAGAACAGCAAAAACTATACTCTGAAGCAGGCATTAACCCATTAGCTGGTTGTTTGCCATTAATAGTTCAAATGCCGGTTTTGTTTGCTTTGTATCAGTCAATTTGGCGAACCGATATTTTGAGAAGTGGCAAGTTCATGTGGCTTTCCCTTGGGCATCCGGATCCATACTTTGTTTTACCTGTTTTAGCTGCACTGTTTACTTTTCTAAGTTCATGGCTAATGATGAAAGGCCAGCCTGAGTCAAACTCGATGACGATTATGATGACTTGGGGGATGCCGGTCATGATTTTCTTCATGGCTTTCAGTCTTCCCTCAGCCCTTTCTCTTTATTGGGTGGTTACCAACCTCTTTCAGGTTGGTCAAACATTGGCTATTCAAAATCCTTGGAAGATTAATCGTGAACGAAGAGAAAAACAAGCTGAGCAGAGAGCTCAGCAAAGAAAAGTTAAAAAAGCAATTCGAAGAGCAAAACGTAGTAAACGAAAATAACAAAAAGAAGTTTGGGAAAATTAATTTTTCCAAACTTCTTTTTTAATCTGTAACAGTTGGCTGTTTTTTTAGTTTAACAGGATAGGCTTTTACATCGGCGTCCAAGATGTCGTACTTCTGCATTAAAGCTTTTTCGACTCTTTCGCCAATTTGGTAGGCTCTGGTGACTGGAGTTTCACCGGCCACATAAATACCAGCGGCAATTACAACTTGGTCGCTCAAGTACCTTGGTTCAATATTTGCAACGCCCAAAACTCCTGGGACTGACTCAATTGTTTTGCGGTATTGGGCAATATATTTAGGATTAAAGCCCTCGGTAAGTCTTAGGATTGTTGTTCTAAAAATAGTGATTGAAGCTCTTAAAATTATGAAGCCAACAATCAATGTAGCAACACCATCAATCCAGTGCAAACCTAAAAAGGCTCCTGCAATTGATAGAAAAGTGCCGCTACTGGTCCATGAATCACTCTTTAAGTCTTGGCCAGCAGTAATTAATGCTTGATTTTTTAACTTTTTGCCGTGACGGGAATTGATTACTGAAAGTGTTCCGTTCATCAATGCCGCACACAAACTGATAACTAATGACCAAGTATTTGGATGAGCAAAATTTCCAGCTAAGAATCTTTTTACTGATTCAAAACCTTCATAAAAAATTTGGAGACTGACTGCAAACATAATCGTGGCTGACATCAATGAAGCGATGTTTTCAAACTGCCAGTGTCCTTGCAAATGATTAGCGTCAGGTGGTTTTCTGGAAACTCTTAGGCCAAAAATTAAAATTGCTGCTCCAAATACACCAGTCAGGTTATTTAATCCATCGGCAACCAAAACAGAAATTTCATTGATATGGCCGATAATAATTTCGGCGAGCATAATGATGGTGTAAGAAGCAAGATTTACATAAGTTAATTTACTGGCTTGTTCCAATTTTTCAGAACGGTCTTCACGATCTTTTACAACATCTCTGCCAGCATCAAACTTGGGTCTCTGAACTGTCATATCCTCACCTCCTAATTTAATTTTACAAAATTAATGATTCGTTCACCTTTTTATTATAATCAGTTCCAATTTGAGTGGTTTAATAAAAGCTTTCAAAGCGCTTTTCATATTTAATAATTCACTTTTTTATGGTAAGATATTTTAGTTAAATTAATTGAAAGGGAGCTTATTATGGCAAGTTATTCCGGGAAAACAATTCAAGAAGCAGTTGAAAAAGGACTTAGTGATCTTGCTTTGTCTAAAGACGAGGTGGATATTCAAGTTGTCCAACAACCAAAGAATGGTTTTTTTGGAATTGGCAGAAAACTTGCTCAAGTTAAACTCACTGAGAAATCAGATAGTAAGATTGAGCCAAAAGACGTAAAACAAACTTCTCAGCAAAATGAACCGGTTGCTTCTAAACATAATGATCCTGAGTCTAAAAAAGAAAAAAGTCTCAACGCCTTTGATGTTCAAGATAAGGCATTAGATTACTTAAAAACAGTTATTTCTGCCATGGGTTTTGATGTTGACCTTAATATGACCGTTAAAAATAATCATTACGGTTATATTGATATTAAAACTGAAGAAGAAAGTCGATTAATCGGGCGTCACGGAAGAACAATTAATTCTCTTCAAACCTTGCTGCAAATTTATATCAATCGCCTGGGAGCCAACAACGTTAATTTTGAACTAGATACTGCTAATTACCGAGCTCGACGAGCTGATGCTTTAAAGCTGTTGGCTGAAAAAACTGCTCGGAATGCCATCGCTAATGGTAAGCCGGTGTATCTGAACCCAATGCCTTCGTTTGAGCGAAAACAGATTCATACTGCATTAGCTTCCAATAATTACGTAGTCACTTATTCGACTGGAAGAGAACCCCATCGCGTGATTGTCGTTGCTCCTAAATAACCTTAAAGGTTTGACAAATTTATCTGATTCAAATATTATATAGTTAATCATTCTTATCATAGCTAGGTAAAGTAGTGAAAGTGCTTTATTCATGCCCTCAGGTGGGCGTGTTTTGGGCGCTTTTTTTGTTGCTACAAGTTTTCTGTTTTTTGTTACATGGAGGAATCTAAAATGGCTTTAACCACAACCGATTTTGATACGATCGCCGCAATTTCCACCCCACCTGGTGAGGGCGGAATTTCCATTGTCCGAATAAGTGGTGATGATGCGATAAAAGTCGCTGACAAACTTTATCGGGGTAAAAATCTCGACAAAGTTGCCAGCAATACTATCAACTACGGTCACATTATTGATCCTGAAACTGGTGAGGAAGCCGATGAAGTGATGGTTTCGGTCATGAGGGCACCGCACACATATACTAAAGAAAACCTCATTGAAATAAACTGCCATGGTGGAATTGTTGCCACCAATAAAGTGCTTCAGTTGGTCTTGAGTAATGGAGCCAGGATGGCAGAGCCCGGCGAGTTCACCAAACGGGCCTTTCTTAATGGCAGAATTGACCTATCTCAATCAGAAGCCGTAATGGATTTAATTGAAGCCAAAACTGATCGCTCAATGAAAGCAGCTATCAGCCAATTGGATGGAAATTTATCCCATTTAATCAAACATTTACGTAAAGATATTCTTGATGTTTTAGCTCAAGTGGAAGTCAACATCGATTATCCTGAATATGACGATGTTGAAACCATGACCAGCAAATTATTGCGAGAAAAGGCAAAGGATGTACACGCCAGGATTGTTCAACTATTAAAGACTGCCAAACAAGGGAAGATCTTACGGGATGGTTTAGCTACTTCGATAATTGGTCGGCCCAACGTTGGTAAATCCAGTTTGTTGAACAACTTGCTTCATGAAGACAAAGCAATTGTTACCGATGTTCCAGGAACCACTCGTGACGTGCTGGAGGAGTACGTTAATGTGCGTGGAGTGCCATTGAAACTGGTTGATACAGCCGGAATTCGAAAAACTACCAACAAAGTTGAAAAAATTGGGGTTGAACGTTCAAAAAAAGCCATTCAGAGTTCTGATTTAGTGCTTTTGGTTTTGAATGCTAGCGAAGAATTAACCGATGAAGACCGCGAACTTATTAAGGCAACGTCAGGTAAAAAGCGAATCATTATTTTAAATAAAACGGATTTGCCCCTGAAACTTGATATTGCCCAAGTTAATGGTTTAACTAACGGCGATAAAGTCATTCAGGCTGCTGCAATTAAAGATGACGGCTTAAAGGATCTGGAAGAACAAATTGCCAAGATGTTCTTTGAAGAGGGTATTGAGAATAGTCAAAATGACGTTATGGTGACTAATGCCCGACATATTGGCTTGTTGAATAAAGCTAAACAGGCTTTGGAAGATGTTCTTAAAGGTTTGGATGATGGGATGCCAGTCGATTTAGTTCAAATCGATATGACCCGCTGCTGGGACTTTTTAGGTGAAATTACGGGCGATAGTTATCAAGATGAATTAATCGATCAATTATTCAGTCAATTCTGTTTAGGAAAGTAATGTGTTTCATGTGAAACATTCGGAGGTTTGAATTTTGAAAAGCTTAGTTGTCAGTGATGTTAAACAAAAATATCACGCAAAAGATTATGACGTCATTGTCGTCGGTGCCGGTCATGCTGGCTGTGAAGCAGCTCTTGCTGCTGCCCGAATGGGGAATAAAACCCTAATTTTGACAATCAATCTAGAAATGGTTGCTTTTATGCCATGTAATCCATCCGTTGGTGGCCCCGCTAAAGGAACGGTTGTCAGAGAGGTCGATGCCCTTGGTGGCGAAATGGGTAAAAACATCGATAAGACATACATCCAAATGCGTCTATTAAATACTGGGAAAGGCCCGGCTGTTCAAGCTTTAAGAGCTCAGGCGGACAAACATGCCTATCATGCTGAAATGAAAGATACGCTTGAAAAACAATCTAACTTAACTTTAAGACAGGCAATTGTTAACGACATTATTGTTGAAGATGGAGTCTGCAAGGGTGTTGTTACCAACACAGGAGCTATTTATCATTCAAAGACGGTTGTTTTGGCTGTTGGTACTGCTGCTCGAGGCAAAATTATCATTGGCGAATTGATGTACGCTTCTGGCCCGAACAATACTCAGCCAGCTGAAAAGCTGACGGTTAACTTGAAAAACCGTGGTTTTGATATCGAACGGTTTAAAACCGGGACACCGCCACGAGTTGATGGAACGACCATCGATTATTCTAAGACCGAGGAACAGCCCGGCGATGAAAAACCGCAGCATTTTAGTTTTGAGACTTCTGATGATGACTATATTTCACCAAAGGACCAATTATCGTGTTGGTTAACCTATACTAATGAAAAAACTCACGCGATTATTCGCAAGAACTTAGATCGAGCTCCGATGTTCACAGGAGTGATTGAAGGAGTTGGCCCAAGATATTGTCCTTCAATTGAAGATAAAATCGTTCGTTTTGCTGACAAAAAACGTCATCAATTGTTCTTGGAACCTGAAGGCCGCCACACCGAAGAATGGTATGTTGATGGTTTATCCACATCAATGCCAGAGGAAGTTCAACAGCAGATGGTCCACTCAGTTGCCGGACTTGAAAATGCTGAAATGATGCGTCCAGGTTATGCGATTGAATATGATGTTGTTGCTCCTTACCAGCTAAAAGCTAATTTGGAAACTAAAATGGTTAAAAACCTTTATACAGCAGGGCAGACAAACGGAACTTCCGGATATGAAGAAGCTGCTGGCCAAGGAATTATGGCTGGGATTAATGCCGGTCGTCGAGCTCTGGGTAAGGGTGATTTTATTTTAAAGAGAAATGAAGCTTATATTGGCGTTCTTATTGACGACTTGGTTACTAAAGGAACCAAAGAGCCATATCGTTTGTTAACTAGTCGGGCCGAGTATCGTTTATTACTAAGAAACGACAACGCTGACATGCGTTTAACAGAAAAGGGCCATGAAATTGGTTTGATTTCTGATGAACGTTATCAAAAGTTTCTTGAAAAGAAAAAGGCGATTGAAATGGAGATTTCTCGCCTTAAGCAAATTAGAATTAAGCCTTCCGATGCAGTTAATAAATTTGTTGAAGCCCATGGTGATAAACCACTTCAGGACGGAATAATTGCGGCCGTCTTCTTGAGAAGACCATACGTAAATTACCAGACGCTACTTCAATTTATTCCTGCTCCAGAGGAAGAATTGAACAACCGGGTTATCGAACAAATCGAAATTCGGACTAAGTACGCTGGCTATATTGCAAAAGCTGAAGCTCAAGTTGCTAAAATGAAGAAAATGGAAGCAAAAGCGATTCCGGAAGGCATTGATTATAGTGCCATTGAAGGAATTGCTACTGAAGCCCGTCAAAAGTTAGCAAAGATCCAGCCAACTACAATTGCTCAAGCTTCAAGAATCAGTGGGGTTAACCCTGCCGACATTGCCGTTTTGGATGTTTATATTCAACAAGGTAGAATTGCTAAAGTTGAATCTAATCGAAAAGGCGCTTAAGTTAATTTTTTAAGAGTTATAAATTAAAAGAGCTACCAATTTAATTTGGTGGCTCTTTTTTGATCGATAATCGGTTAACCATTTAATTTGTATTTGGAAAAGCTCCTTGTTCCAGTAGGAACTGAACGAATTTACCTGCAGTGTCGGTTCGGTTACAGTCACGTTGAAGTTCACAGGCTAATTGCGGAATTGTTGTCAATTCAGCGCCAGCTTGCTCTATTCTTCGTAGGGCAGTTTCATGAGCAATTGTTGAAGTTCCACCCACTGCATCAATTACTGGATAGACACTGAAACCTTCTTCTAAAGCGTCCAAAGTTGGAAAAGTTAAACAGGCTTCTGTCCAAAGAGCGACAATAATAATGTTTTGGCGGCCAGTATTATGAATCGCGTCATTGTAATCTTTATCTTCCCAAGCATTGATTGCAGTTCGATCATAGGAATGGACATCTTCGCCAATGATTTTCTTTAAACCAGGAATAGTATCTTTATTTCGACCGTTTTCAACGTTAACGGTTGAAAGGACTATCGGAATTTTAAAAATCTTGCCCAGTTCAGCCACATACTCAGCATTTTTAATTAATTTGGAATGGTTAATTGAGTTAACTGAATTTATTTGGGTAGGTTGGAAATCAATAAATGTTAAAACAGAGTTTTCTGGTGAAAGTAATTCATCGTCGTCAGCATCACGTTTTGGATAACTGTTTGCCATGGTAATTCCTCCAATCATAAAAACCAAACAAGAACCAACAAAACTTAATCTGTAAGGTAATCTTACAACCAAAGAAATGGTGACGCTAACATAAAGACTTTTAGATTTTAATTTTTGGAATTTTAACTTCAACCGAGCTAAATAAGACCAAGCTGGCCCAAACACAGATTCCGATCGTAAGTGCCATTGGCAAATAGGTTTGGGTTCCAAAGGCACCAACGATTGGCGACATTAAACTACCAATTAGGTTTTGGGCGACTCCTAGTAAACCAGACAAACCACCGTTATTCTTAGTCGAATTGCCCATGATAATTGAAGTAGTCAAAGTAAATGTCATTCCGAAGTGATTTACGATCAAAAAGATTAATATAATTACTATTATCAGATTATGCAGAAATAAGGCACTCAAAATTAAAAGTAAACTGAGAATTGAAGCAGAAATTAAAATTGTCGTGGTTTGCTTAATTGCTGATACTCTTCTAGCCAATAAACCAGGAATGATTGAACCTAAAGCAATTCCGGTGCCGTTTAAAGCGTCAAACTAAAGGCAACAACGGAAACTTTAAAATAAGACTGAAAGACAAATGATGATGCTGAAATATAACTGAAAAATGCTCCGGAAATCAGTCCAGTAGCTAGAATTAATTTAACCAGACGCGCTTGTTTCAGATAGAGAGAACATTTGAAAGATTGTTTTGGTTGTGCTTCCTGCAATCCGTTGAGTTGACGGCAATGATTCTTGAATACCAAAAATGATTCCTATTAATATCAGAAAACCAATAATTGCTAGAAGGATAAAAATTCCCTGCCAATTGACAAAACGAATCATAAATCCACCGATAACTGGAGAGATGACAGGGAATATTCCGTTAACTGCTGATTGCATAGAATAAAATCGGGTTAGCCGTGGTCCAGCAAATAAATCGCGGGCGATTGCTCTGGAAAGCACTTGGCCCGCCGATCCGGCCAACCCTTGAATAAACCTCAGAATAATCAAGAATGTGACTGAGTTGGTAAAGGCAATCATCAATGAAATAACTGAAAATAAAATAAATCCGAGAATTAAAGGATTCTTTCTGCCATACTTATCACTTAATGGCCCAGCAATTAGCTGCCCGACAGCCAAACCAACCAAACAAGCACTTAAACTAAGCTGAACCAAAGAAGCTGAAGCGTTTAAAGTTTTGGTCATTTGAGGTAGCGCTGGTAAGTACAAATCAATTGATAATGGTCCCGTTGCGCTCACCACACCTAAAATAAATATTAACCAAGTTAGTTTAGCTTTTGATAATTTCCAATCCATGGGTTTACCTCCCTTCTGGAGAATTTCTTTTTCAATGATTTATTTTAACTGGAAATGAATATTTTGAGCGCTTTAACGTCTTTTTAATTAAAGTACCTTACTTAGTCTTAATATGTAAATTATCCTTAGCCTTTAAAAGAGGATTCTTTATCAAAATCCTAAAGATATGCTAAACCGATATTAGTTCAGACCAAAATGTGATAGAATTAAACGCGATTGCTCGTGGGATTTATTCCACTATGACAAATACCAAAGGGGTACTTTAAACAATGAAAGACAATAAAAATAGTGCCGGTTCGTACATTGGCGGTGCTTTTGGCTGGATCTTAAGCTGGGTTGTTCCGATTGCGGTTGGCTTAATCTTAGCATTATTACTTAAACAATATGTGGTCACAATTGCTAGGGTTGACGGCCCGTCAATGGAGCCAAATTTGGTTAACAACGAAAGATTAGTTGTTTGGCGCAGGTCACAAGTTAAACATTTGAGTGTTATTGTTTTTGATGCTCATGGAGAGGATCCAGAAGCTACTAAGCCAGGAACCGATTATGTAAAACGAGTCATTGGCTTACCCGGTGATACCGTTTCAAGTAAGAACGGAAACATCTTTGTTGATGGTAAGAAGATTAACCAGAACTTTATTAGTAGTTACGAAAGAACTTCTGGTACCGGTAACTGGGATTTGCAGACACTTTCTAAGAGTTGGGCAAATAATACTGGTTCTGTTAAAGTGCCAAAAGGTTATTACTTTGTTCTTGGTGATCACCGAAGTGTGTCTAATGACAGTCGTTACTGGGGCTTCGTTGAACAGAAGAAAGTCGTTGGGGTTGCCAAAACATTCCCATGGGGAACAACCAAGACTGAAAGAACTAACGTTAATGATTTAGCATACTAATATATAAACGGCTTGATTCTAAATGGATCGGCCGTTTTTTTGGAGGAAAATATATGGTTGATTTATCTTGGCTATATCAAACCTTAAGAAAAAATATGGGCCCTTCTGGTTGGTGGCCAGCTGACTCCAAACAGGAAATCATTTTAGGGGCGATTTTGGTTCAAAATACCAACTGGCAGAATGCAGCTGTTTCTTTAAAAGCTTTAAAGAAAGCCACAAACTATGATGCAAAACAAATTCTTGCCTTAAGTAATGATCAATTAATCGATTTAATTCGCCCAAGTGGATTTTACAAAAATAAATCCAAAGCCATTCAAAGTGTGTATGGTTGGTTTGAAAAACAAGGATGGAATTATCATCAAGTTAGAAACAAGATTGGCAAAGATTTAAGAAAAGAACTACTGGATCTTCATGGAGTGGGCCAAGAAACCGCTGATGTTTTTCTAGTATATGTTTTTGACCTGCCGGAATTCATTGCCGATTCTTATACCCGCAGGCTCTTTAAACAACTAGGATACAAGAAAACAAAGACCTATCGTGATTTAAAATTCCAAGTTAGTCTGCCAGACAGTTTTGACTATAAGGATGCTCAAGATTTCCACGGACTGATCGATAATTTTGGCAAAGTATATTTACGTGATCCAGCTAAGTTTGCTGGTAGTTTTTTAGGAAGAGAAATAGCATTAAGAAATGGAAGAAAGAGATTATGAACAAGGCAAGAATTGAAGCTTTCACTGACGCGGTAATTGCGATAATTATGACGATCTTGGTTTTGGAGTTAAAGCAGCCAAAACAAGCCACATGGAGAGCAATCTTTACCAACTGGCATGCTTATCTAAGTTATTTAATTAGTTTTGCTATCTGTGCCATCACTTGGAATAATCATCATCACATGTTTCAAATTGTTAAACGAGTCAACGGAAAAATTCTCTGGGCCAACAATCTACAAATACTCGTCCTTTCCTTTTATCCATATTTAACCGTATTTGTTGCGAATCACTTTTACAGTCCAGTACCTGAAATGTGCTATGGTATTGGCTTTTTATTAGGGAATCTAGCTTATTTTAATCTTTCCCGGATATTAATTAAGTCCGATCCAGGTAATGAAAAAATGAAGAGTGTTTTAACTCTAAATGGCCGATTTATTGGCTCTTTTACAATTTTGCTGATTGGAATCGCTGGTTCGTATCTTTTTCCGGTCCTTAATGTGATCTGCTGTATTATTACCCTGGCAATTTGGGCAGATCCACTACCTGCAGTTGAAAAGTTATTTAATTAATATGGAGTTAATAAAAGCCACCCAATTTTGGGTGGCTTATTTGTTATATTCTTTAATTACTGGCTGATTGGTTACATCAAGAATTGTCACACTGCCATTATTTGGCTGCTCGATATAGGTATTTGCTGGTGAGTAAATTCCGGCAAGGTTTCTTAACATTGTTCCATGTGAAACAATTAAAGCTGTCTGCCCATCTTCCAGTTTGCTTTTTACCTTGTTTACGGCATTATCGATTCGGTCTGCCAACTGCTGGCCGCCTTCTGCTTCATGAAACGGATCAGCATCACGCATAAAATCCCGGACTTTTAGCAGGCCATATTTTTTAATTAATTCATTTTGATCGCGACTGCCGTTGGCGCCGCCAATCATATTCCAGGTTAGAGTACTGTCAACACCTTCCCATGAACCAAAATAAACTTCCCGAAAACCAGTTTGGACTTCTATTTTAGTTTCTTTGCCGAATTTGTTTTGGCCAAGAATAATGTCCAAAGTTTTAATTGCTCGATTCATGTCTGAACTGATTGCGATGTCAAAATGAACCTCGGCTAATTTTTTGCCGGTTGCTAAAGCTTGTTCTTCGCCCTTTTTAGTCAAAGGAGAATCGATCCATCCTTGCATTCGGTTAAATCTATTAAGTAAAGTTTGTCCGTGGCGAACGAAATAAATTGTTTTCATACTTTTTCCTTTCGAAATTGATTACTATCCAATATTAGCATATTCAAAAAGAAAAAGCCTTGGTTTCAGGCTTTTGTCAGTTCATTATCATGAACAATTTGAAGGTAATTGGTAATTATTTTTGCTCCAAGTTTTGGATCGGTCATTATTGATTCTGGATGGAATTGGACTCCATAAACATTTTGGGATTCATCGGCCAAGGCCATTACTTCATGGGTTTCAGTCTCAGCAGTTACCTTAAGAGTTTCGGGAACCGTGTGAGGATCAACAATTAATGAATGGTATCTGGCCGCAACAAATTTATCAGGAAAGCCTTTAAAAATCCCCGTCTTTGATAAAACGTGTATTGTGGAAGGCTTGCCATGCATCAACTCATTTGCATGAACGACTTTTGCTCCATAGGCTTCAGCAATTGCTTGATGGCCAAGGCAAACTCCTAGAATTGGCACCTTGCCGATAAAATGCTTAAGGACAGCGGGCATAATTCCGGCGTTTTCTGGCCTCCCAGGTCCAGGAGAAAGGATGATGCTTTGAGGATGCTTTTCAATCAGTTCGTCCACCGTTAGCTCATCATTTTTAATAACTTTGATTGGGTCCTTGGTAAGACTGCCGATCAATTGATAAAGGTTATATGTGAAACTATCGTAATTATCAATAAGATAATGCATGAGATTCTTCCTCCTTGTCTTCTAGGCCAGCTGTTTCTTTTAATGCATCAACGACCGAACGGGCTTTGTTGTTAAATTCTTGATACTCTTGTTTGGCAATACTGTCGGCAACAATTCCAGCCCCAGAATGGGCTACTAAGGTATCACCTTTTCTGTATGCTAACCGAATCCCAATACATAAATCAAGATCGCCATCGAAGCCTAAGTAGCCTAAACAACCACCATAAACTCCACGCTTACGATTCTCTAATTTAGCGATAATCTGCATTGCCGAAACCTTTGGAGCCCCGGATAACGTGCCGGCCGGCAAAAGTGAATTGATAATGTCAACAGTACTGATGCCAGGCTTTACTTTGCTTTCGACAACTGAGCCCAAATGCATAACGTTGGAAAACTTCAAAAGTCTTCTTGCAGCGGTAACCTTTACTGAACCAAATTGGCTAACTGCTCCCAAATCATTTCGCCCAAGGTCAATTAACATATTATGTTCAGATAATTCTTTTGGGCTGGTTTGAAGTTCTTTAGCAAATTTATCATCTTCAGCTTTATCCTTGCCTCTGCGACGAGTTCCGGCCAGTGGATAGGTAAACAGTGAATCTTTTCTTTTGGTGATTAAAGTTTCGGGGGATGCGCCTAACGTTTCAAAATCACCATGTCTAAAGTAGAACTGGTAAGGTGATGGGCTTGTTTCAAATAAGGTTGGGGCAACCGAGAATAAAGAACCGCTCATTTTGGCATGTTGGGGGTTTGATAAAATCAGTTGAAAAATATCGCCATCAACGATGTGCTTCTTTGTTTCATCAACTTTTTCAACAAACTCTGGCAAAGAAAACTGTAGTTTTAAAGGAGTCATCTTAAACTTCTCAAAAGTTTTTCGTTTTGAAACTGCTAGGATTTCGCGTTTTAACTGAGCTAGTTGATCGAGAACTGGGGAATAAAGCTCATCAATCTCATCTGGATTGGATGGAATAATCTTGGTTAGGGTAACCATTTTAGTGGTGTGATTATAAGCAACTACTTGATTAATCAGTAATAAATCAACGTCGTTTAAGCTCAAAGGATCATTGACTTTTGGAAATTTAGCTGTCGTTGCAAAGCGAGCGTAATCATAGCTGAAATAACCAACCAAACCACCGCTAAATGGTGGCATTCCTTCGATTCTAGGAGTTTTATATTGTTCAAGTAGTTCTTCAATAATGGGCCTGATAGCGGTTGTTTCATGTGAAACATGACCATTTCTGGTCACTGTCGTTAAAACGCCATTTCGATAAGTCAGGGTTTTAATTGGGTTTAATCCCATAAAGGTATAACCTTGTTCGGACTTCTTTGGTTTACCAGTTAATAGGAATGCTGGGGTTTTTAGATTATCTAATTCTTGGGTAACGGCGATTGGGTCAAAATGGTCATCTTTAAATTGAATTGTAATTGGAACAGCAGGATAATCTTTTGCGTATTCCTTTAGTTGTTTAATATTCATAGTAGAGCCTCCGTTTTAAATTTTCTAAAGATATTATTTTATTAGTAGAGGCTTTGCCATCGTTTCTTTTCGTTTTTCATTTTTTCCTCCAAACAAAAAATCCGCCCATAACAATAAACTTGCTAAGGACGGATTTTCCGCGGTGCCACCTTAATTTGAT
>DIDF01000032.1 GCA_002418005.1 Lactobacillaceae bacterium UBA5807 | reverse complement strand
TAACTAGCACCACGCGTATTTAAATTATATTCGTTGTCTTTAATCTCAGACATCTTTGCTACATGGGCAAACTTATCAACATCCTTGCGAGCTTTGTAAGTATCAATGATCTTTTTGACATTCTCCTCTGTCAAATTATTTTGATTCTTACCTTTTTCAAAATCTTTTGATGCATCAATAAAGAAAACATCATCATTGGTTCGATCTTTTCGAAATACCAAAACAACCGTAGGAATTGAAGTGCCATAAAACAAGTTTGCTGGCATTCCAATTACTGCGTCCAAAACGTTATCATGTTCAAGCATGTACTGACGAATTTTATCTTCTGCCGCTCCTCTAAAAAGAACGCCATGAGGCAAAACAACTGCCATTCTACCGTTGTCTTTTAAGTGGTACAGCATGTGTTCAACAAAAGCAAAATCAGCTTTGGATTTTGGCGCAGTTTTTCCATACTTTCTAAAGCGCTCATCATCCAACTTACCTTCTGGATTCCAGTGAGCAGAGTACGGCGGATTAGCAACAACGGCATCAAAAGTTTTATCGGCAAACTTATCGTCCTCAAGAGTATCTCCTTGCTGTAAGTCAAACCGGTCGTAATTAATCCCGTGCATTAGCATGTTCATTCTTGCCAAGTTATAAGTAGTGCCATTTAATTCTTGACCATAATAGTTAGCAACTTTGGCGTAATTACCGACTCGAAGCAACAATGAACCAGATCCCATTGTTGGATCATAAACAGATGGGACTTCATCCTTACCAAGAGTTACAAGCTGAGACAAGACTTTTGAAACTTGTTGAGGAGTATAGAATTCGCCCGCTTTTTTACCCGCTGACGCAGCAAACTGGCCAATCAAATATTCATAGGCATCTCCGAGAACATCAATTTCCAAATCGTCTTCATGGAAGTTAATATCAGCTAAGTTAAGCATAACCTTTGCCATCAGTTCACTTCTTTGAGAAACTGTTGAACCTAGATGTGATGACTGCAAATCCATATCTTCAAATAACCCTTTGAAATCATCTTCTGAAGCTCTTCCCAAAGTAGAATTCTCAACTTCATTAATAGATTCTTGAAGCATTTCAATATCAAAATTGCCAGCTTTAATGTGGTTAATCATGGCGCCAAATAAATATTTAGGCATAATAAAGAAACCTAGCGAGGAATTAATTTCTTCCACCAAATCGTCCTTATAGTCTTTATTTCCGTATGCTTGTTCAAATGTTAAAGGGTCGTTTTTAAGTAATTTATTTGCGTAATCTTCAACCCGTTCTGACAAGAATCTGTAAAAAATCAAACCAAGAATATAGTTTCTGAATTCATTAGCATCCATGTTTCCACGTAAATCGTTAGCAATCGCCCAAAGCCTTTTTTCAAGTTCAGCTTGTTGTTGGGCTTGGGTTTTATGTGTCTCACTCATTTAATTTCTTCCTATTCTATTACGACATTGTAAATCGCTTAATAGTTTTTCCGACAAAGATTTTGATTTTATCTTTGATTTTCTTTTTCTCCAAAAAGCCATAGCCGGTTTTATTTAATTCGTCCATTACCTGAGGTGAATTTGTATCACCGTAAAAGTTATAGTTGTCCATTTGCTGATCAAGTATATCTTTAGAGATGTTATTTTCTTTTGAAAATTTCTCAATTTCTTTGCTTCTTCTGGCTGCCAAATATTTATTTAGTTCATCGCCAACATTGGCATCTTTATCCAAATGAGGAACAACTTTATCTAAAAAGTCTTGCAGCAAATCTGCTTTTGACTTTAAGTCATCGTTGTCAACATGCGTAAGGATTCGAGTAATCTTCCTCCGGTCAGCATCGGTATTCTTCTTGGAGTCCAAATTGATAGCTTTAATTAAATTGACAATGTATTCAACGTTGATTTTATCAGTTTCCAATAATTCCATTTCAAAATTGATATCATCTAAAATTGAATCTTTTTCCGGCTTATCTTTGTTTTCAATAATCTTCCTATAAGCTTCATAATACTTTGACCGGAACTGTTCCATTTGCTGCTGACTGAACTGAGGCTTAAAGTCATCCCACTGAAATTCATCATATACATTGATTTTGTTGAACACTCGCAGTATTTCTCTAAAGGAAAGAACAAAGTTTTTTAGTTGGTCTTCGCCTTCGTTATACAGATCGTCAACACTATTTGGTGTTGGAGTTACTTTAAACAGATCGTTAATTGCTTTGTTAAAGTGCTTCTGTAAATCACCATATTGAGGAACAAAGAAAGTACTACCATCTCCGGCAGAGAACAATGTGACAGCATCATCAGTTTCTTGCTTGATATTTCGATAAGCAACAATATTTCCAAAGGGTTTGGTCTTCTTTTCAATTCTATTAGTTCTAGAAAAGGCTTGAAGCAATCCTTGCCACTTGAGCTTTCGATCAACATAGAGAGTCGATAACTTAGGAGAATCAAAACCAGTCAAAAACATATTGACAACAATCAAAATATCAATATTTTCGTCCGGCGTTTTTGCATTATAATCTTTCATTCTTTTAGAAACATCACTGAAGTAATCGCTAAAGTTTTTAGTATCAAAATCTGTGCTAAATTGTTTATTATAATCGCGGATGGCTGCTTCAAGTCCGTGCCTGGAAGTTGTTTTGTCTGTTTCTTGATTCTGCTCGTTATCATCTTCATTAGCTGCCCAAGTAAAGATTGTCGCAATATTTAGATCTTTGTTGAATTCCTTAAAGATCTTGTAGTACTTAATTGCAATTCTTGTACTTGAAACCGTGAATATCGCGTTATATTGCCGATCCCTCGTGATGTGATAATGGTTCAAAAGAATATGTTTAACGACGTTTGTCATCCGATCTTTATTTTCAAAGGCTTCTTGGGTATTAATACCGGCAACTAACTTGTCTTGAATCTGCTTGTCCTTACCTTTGATCGTTCTAATGTATTGAACATTAAAGCCCAAGACATTGTGATCACGGATGGCATCCTTAATGAGATACTGATGGAGTTCATCATCATACAAAGTTTGGGTAGTTCGCCCATCTTTACCAACATTTTGTTTAAAAATGGGAGTCCCTGTAAATCCAAAATGTTCTGCATTTTGAAACCAGTTGTTGATGTATTTGCGCATTTTACCGAACTGGCTTCGGTGGGCTTCATCTTCAATGAAAATTACCCGTTTATCACGATAAGGTTCCAATGCTCTCTTGTAATTATCGTGAGTAACAGCAACATTCATTTTTTGAATCGTGGAGATAATTAACGGATCATCATTAGAATTAAGTTGTTTTACCAATGACCTTGTATTCTTCGTTCGATCAATTGCGGGCTCGTTTGTAACCGATAGAGGTAAATAAGAATTAAAGTTTTTGGCAGTCTGCGTATCGAGGTCAGCTCGGTCAATTAGAAAGATGACCTTAGAAACGTCTTTCATTCTTGCCATGATCTGACTAGCTTTGAAGGCCGTGATGGTTTTTCCAGATCCAGTTGTATGCCAAATGAAGCCATTTCGATGTGGATGGTTTTCAGCCTGGTTGATAATTGCTTCAGTTGCGTAAACTTGGTAAGGCCTCATAATCATCATTTTTTCTTTGCTATTATCAAAAATGGTGTAACGTGAAATCATGCTATGAAGACGTTTAGGAACTAAAAATGAGGCACTGAAAGCATCAATGTCGTTTAGCCAGTTATTCTTTTCATCCGTCCAATAAAACATAAAATTTGAGTTAAGCACCCCATCACTATTTGCAAAATAACGGGTTTCATCACCATTAGAGACAATGAAGATTTGGATAAAGCGGAAAAGCCTACGAAAAGATTCGTCCCGATACCTAACAATTTGGTTAAAGGCTTGAGTAAAATCAACGCCTCGACGCTTTAACTCAACGGAAACAACTGGAAGCCCGTTAATTAAAATAGTTACATCGTAGCGATTTTCGTATTCTTTACCATTTACAGTTATCTGATGAGCAATTTCGTATGTATTATTTTTCCAACTCTTGCCATCAAATAAATTTAAGTATAAAGGCGAGTTATCATCTCGTTGGATGGCTATCTTGCCATCTGGTTGGATATCAGACCCTCGCAATAACTGACCAATTTGGTAAATTGTTCTAGAGCCGACCATTTCGTTTACGATTCGTTGAAATTCTTTATCAGTTAGCGGGGTCCCGTTTAAATTATCTTGATTTCGCTGATTGAGAATATTTCTGAAATGTTGTTCCAGTTGCTGATCATTATTAATCTTTACAGTCTGGTAGCCTAAAGCGTTTAAACGTTTCATGAAACTTGATTCGAGTTCAGCTTCGGATTGGTAGTTATTTGGCATGTTTTTAGCCTCCGATACACATCTTTCAAATTAATACTTTTAATATATCACAGCTCATAACCTGGCAACCAGTTCAGAATAAACTTCTAAGAAATGTCGATATCTGAGTTACTTGTTATCTTGACTGATAATCTTTTTTAAAAGTTATGGCTGTCAAAGTTACTCCATTATCAAAAATAACTCTGATGCCAATTTTTTCAGTGTCAAACCTCCTTTGTGTAAAGTGCGAATTCAAGAATTAGTATTAGGGTTATTATTCATCAGTACTTTTCTATTAAATTATAGATATTTTCAACATCTTCAGGGTTGGTTAAATACCACTCATTACCAACACTACCACTGACTTTTTTACCACGGGCTTCCAGTACACTATGGATCGCTTTCTCAAGTTCTTTAGAATTATCAGTTAAGATTTGCAACCCAATAACTGGTACTTCAGGAAGATTAGTCTTCCCTTGATTAGCGATCCTTTGGCTAACTTTGCCATTTGTTCTCCCAATCTTACATTCCCAAACAGTTTCTCCATGGGACTTGGCATCTCTAATATAAGTTGGATAATAAAACACATAAATACTTTGAGAACCATGACCAATAGTTTTTCGATTTTCAAGATTATCGGAGCCTTGAGGCTTGCTAATGATTCTAGAGCCCTCTTTCGATGGAATATAATTTAATTCCCAAATACCCGAACCAGGAATCACATTCCTTAAACCTATTGGTTTTAGGTAACTGCATGCTTTCTTAAACTGAGATATGGAGTCAGTCCCTTCTGGGATTCTTCCGCCATGTGAAATATAAAAATCATTGACCGCAGCTATTACATTTTTTCTAGAAAATCTTTTTCCAGTTGAAATTTTCCTCATTATTTTGGCAAATATCTTCGGTGTTATTGAAATGTCTTTGAAATCTTCCATAATTAATGCCTCCCAAAATTCCATTTTTTATATTTTTATAAGAAAGGCAACCACCGTTATACATCGTCTTGCTAATGTATATTATTACATATTTTTGTATAAAAATCAACTGCTTTTTTAGAAGCTCCTTTATAAGGCCATATTTTAAGCATGTTTAACAATTATTTCAAAAAAAGAAAGAATTATTATTTAGCTTTGTGAATAATTATTAAATAACTTTGAAAAAATTATTGTGGCAAAATATGTAAAAAATAAAGAGAATGAGTCCATTAAAAAAGTCACATCCCACGATTTTAATTTGAATGTGACTTTATTTTTTAAAAGTTGAGCGAATTTTTCAAAAAAGTCAAACACTTTAATGTCAATTCTATAACTTCTTAATATTCAAACCGCCTTTGTAAACTCCGCCTTTTGATATTCTGGGTC
>DIDF01000074.1 GCA_002418005.1 Lactobacillaceae bacterium UBA5807 | reverse complement strand
TCACGCTTTCAAGTTTCAGTTAATGTATTCTCTAATTGGTTTTTCCAAAATTTAAGCATCTTCAATCTAATTTTTAAATTTTTTTATTAAAAAGTGTTGCTTTTTTCTTAGTATACTCTAATATAGTGGCAACAATTTAATTCGTCCATACAAACCGTTGATGTGGAGATCAAAATCATTGTGCACGTAAAGAGAGTTGCCGTAGCTGAGAGTGCAGCTGAACGCAGATGGTCAAATGGACCACAGAGGGTTTCCTTGAAAGTATTAATCAAGTATAGGAAAACGTACAGACATACGTCAGTTGTCGGAAGGATGTTAGTCCTTCGCTAAGGGTGATCAAAAGTATAGCGTTATTAATTTAAGTTTATGCTTTTAACCAAATTAAGGTGGCACCGCGGAATAAGAATCCGTCCTTAACAAATGCAGAGTTTGTTATGGACGGATTTTTTTATACCCTGGAGGTCTTAATTATGAAAACAAACGTGATCAAACGATGGCAAATCTAGTAAACCAAATTTAAACATTGAAGAAAAGTTAAATAAAATAATTCAAAAATATTTGGAGGAATTTACTATGATTAAAGAAGCTATCAATAAAGTTGTTAACAAACAGGACCTTACATTTGAAGAAGCTCAAGAAGTTCTTGATGAAATAATGAGCGGCAAGACAAGCCAAGTTGAAACTGCCGCCTTACTCACTGCCTTAAGCGAAAAGAAAGAAACAATTGACGAAATTGCTGGAGCCGCTGCTTCAATGAGAAATCACGCTTTGAAGTTTCCTGCTGCCGGCGACGTTCTTGAAATTGTTGGTACTGGTGGTGACAAATCAAACTCATTCAACATTTCAACTACCAGCGCAATTGTAATTGCTGCAACTGGAACCAAAGTTGCAAAACACGGAAATCGAGCAGCTTCATCAAAGAGCGGTGCCGCTGATGTCCTTGAGGCTTTAGGCTTAAACATTAACGAAACTCCTGAAATGAGTTTCGAAAGCCTGCAGAAGAATAATCTTTGCTTCTTATTCGCCCAGGAATATCACAAATCAATGAAATATGTTGCCCCGGTTAGAAAAGAATTAGGGATTCATACAATCTTTAATATCTTAGGACCACTGGCAAATCCAGCCCATCCTACTCGCCAGTTACTTGGAGTTTATGATGAAAGCTTAGTGGAACCACTAGCAAAAGTTCTGCAAAAATTAGGGGTTAAAAATGCGATGGTAATCCATGGCCGTGATGGTTTGGACGAAATCACAAATGCTGGTGAAACTGCTGTTGTTGAATTAAACAATGGTAAATTAACTAAATATGTATTAACTCCTGAACAATTCGGACTAAAGAGAGCTCAAAGACAAGACCTTGTCGGTGGAACTCCTGAAGACAACGCTGTTATTACTCGAGACATCTTGAATGGTAAAAAAGGTCCAAAGAGAGACATTGTTTTGATGAATGCCGGCGCTGCTTTGCATCTTGCTCATCCAGAAATGTCAATTGCTGATGGCATCAAATTAGCAGCAAAAACTATTGATGATGGCAAAGCTCTTAAAGAACTTAACCAATTGATCAAGTTTAATGCAAAGGACGTTGTAGCATGATTTTAGATGACTTAGTTGAGGCAACCTCAGCTCGATTAAAAAAACATCAAAAAAGATTATCTTTAAAGGATTTACAACTACAGGTAAAACAGATGCCTAAGTCCTCAAAAGAAGATTTCTTGAACTTATTAAATGAGTCAGGTCTTCATATTATTTCGGAAATCAAGAAATCATCCCCTTCAAAAGGAGAAATTGTTGAAGACTTTCCCTACCTTAAGATCGCTAAGGAATACGAAGAGGCAGGGGCAGATGCAATTTCAGTCCTAACTGAGCCAGATTACTTTAATGGTCATCTAAAATATCTAAAACAAGTGAGCCAAGAAGTTTCCGTTCCGGTTCTTCGAAAGGATTTCACCATTGATCCCTATATGGTTTATGAGGCCAAGGCAAATGGAGCTTCAATAATTCTTTTAATTGTTGGAATTCTTACTGACGAACAGTTAGTTGAATATCGTCAGCTGGCAGAAGCTTTAGGAATGCAGGCAATAGTTGAAGCTTATACCGCCCAAGAAGTTATAAGGGGCGTTCAGTCAGGTGCTAAAATCATCGGAATCAATAATCGTGATTTGAGAAACTTCAAAGTGGATTTTGATAATAGCTTAAAGTTAAAAAAGTTGGTTCCTGCCAACATTCCGGTTATTTCAGAAAGTGGAATCAAAACACAAGACGATGTTGATATTTTAAGAAATGCTGGTTTTAACGCAATATTAGTTGGTGAGACACTAATGAGATCCCACGAAAAGGAAAAACTAATTGCTTCATTCAAGGAGGGATAAAATGGTTCAAGTTAAAATATGTGGTCTAATGCGAAATGAGGATGCGCTGGCGGTTAACCAAGCTGGTGCCGATTTTGCTGGTTTCGTATTCGCACCAAGCCGCCACCAAATTAATATTGAACAGGCCCTCAAGTTGAGGCGAATAATTAATCCTAGCATTCCAACGGTCGGCGTCTTTGTAAACGAGACAGTGGATCAAATTCTGAAAGTTTACCATTCCGGTGCGATTAAAATTGCTCAACTGCACGGCAAAAGTAATCCGGCAATGATTGGCTTACTTCAAGTTGCTGGATTAAAAGTAATTCAGGTTTTTGAACGAAAAAATATTGATTTAACCTCGCGGGCCGATTATCTCATGACAGATAGTGGTAAAGGAAGCGGTCAAACCCTTACTTGGCGAGAGTTTCCATCTTCAAGAACCCCATTGATTCTTGCTGGTGGCTTAAATCCCTCAAACGTTGAAGAAGCTATCAGGATTGTTAAACCAGATATTGTTGATGTTTCATCTGGGGTTGAAACCGATGGAAAAAAAGATGAACACAAAATAATTTCATTTGTTGATACAGTAAAAAAAGGAGTTAAATTATGAAAACTGCTGAAGAAAACAAGTTAAGCAAAAAAGTTGGTATTTATGGCAAAGAGTTTGGTGGCCAATACATTCCAGAAACATTAATGACCGAACTTGAAAAGGTCGAAAAAGCGTTTAAAGAATGTAAAACTGATGAAAAGTTTCAAGCTCAATTGCACGATCTTTTAATAAATTATGCAAATCGTCCATCCCTCTTGTATTACGCTAAAAATATGACTAAAGACCTTGGTGGTGCCAAGATTTACCTTAAACGTGAAGACTTAAATCATACCGGTGCCCATAAAATTAACAACGTTATTGGCCAAGCTTTATTAGCTAAGAAATTAGGTAAAAAGCGTTTAATTGCTGAAACTGGTGCTGGTCAACATGGAGTTGCCACTGCTACCATTGCTGCTTTAATGGGCATGGAATCCGAAATCTTCATGGGTAAGAAAGATACCGAAAGACAGCGCCTTAACGTTTACAGAATGGAATTACTTGGGGCAAAAGTTCACCCAGTAACCACCGGTTCTATGGTCTTAAAAGATGCCGTAAATGCCACTTTGCAAGAGTGGGCTTCTCGTAGTGAAGATACTTACTATGTTATGGGTTCAGCAGTTGGTCCATATCCTTTCCCTGCAATCGTCAAATACTTCCAAAGCGTAATAAGTAAAGAAGCAAAAGAACAACTTCAAGAAAAAGAACATAAGCTCCCAGACATGGTCGTTGCTTGTGTTGGCGGTGGTAGTAATGCAATCGGAAGTTTCGCTAATTTCATCGATGATCCTTCCGTTCAACTAGTTGGTGTTGAAGCAGCCGGAAAAGGCGTTGATACTGATCAAACTGCTGCTACCATTGAAAGAGGTTCTGAAGGAATTTTTCATGGTATGAAATCATTATTCCTGCAAAACAACGATGGTCAAATTGATAAAGTTTATTCAATCTCCGCTGGTCTTGACTATCCAGGTGTTGGTCCAGAACATGCTGCTTTGGCAGAAATGAAGCGAGCTCAATATGTCGGGATTACCGATGACGAAGCGGTCGATGCCTTTGAGTACATTGCTAAAGAAGAAGGAATCGTTGCTGCAATTGAAAGCTGTCATGCCGTAGCATATGTCAGAAAGATCGCCCCAAAGATGAGAAAAGACCAAATCATCATCTGCACACTTTCAGGCCGTGGTGATAAAGATGTCGCAAGTATTGCTAAATACAGAGGAGTACAAATCGATGACTAATCTATCTAATATTTTCAAAAACAAAAAAGCTTTTATCCCTTTTATTGTTGCTGATGATCCTGACTTTGACACAACAGTTGCCAATATTGTGGCTCTTGCCAACGGTGGGGCCGATATTGTTGAATTAGGAATACCATTCTCAGATCCAGTTGCCGATGGCAAAGTTATTCAAGCCGCTGATCTTCGGGCATTCGCTGCCGGTGTTGATACTGAAACCGTCTTTAAGATTGTCGAAGCTGCCCGTCAACAAACTGATGTGCCAATTGTATTTCTTACCTATTTAAATATTGTCTTTAAGCATGGTTATGAAGCATTCTGTAAACAGTGTCAAAGATTAAATATTTCAGGATTAGTTATTCCTGACTTACCTTACGAAAGCAGAGGAGAGATTGTTCCTATCGCTGACAAGTATGGCGTTGACATAATTCCTTTAGTTGCGCCAACTTCAGGTCATCGAATCGAAAAAATTGCCAAAGCAGCATCTGGATTTGTCTATGTTGTTTCTTCCGAAGGGATTACTGGCGAGCGAAACAGCTTTTACAATGGAATCGCCGATCTTGTTAAAGAAATCAAAAAATATACCGATGTTCCTGCCGCAATTGGCTTTGGGATTCATACTCCAGAACAAGCCAAACATATGGCATCAATCTCCGATGGGGTCATTATTGGCAGTGCAATCGTAGACATCGTTAAAAAAGAAAAGCAAAATGCCCCTGCGGCAATCGAAAAGTTTACCAAGGAAATCCGTGAAGCCGTTGATTCAGTCAATCAGGCTAAAGTCCGTTAATTCTTTTTAATCCTTAGATAAAAAACTTAGCATTTTTTGCTAAGTTTTTTATTTTCTTTAAAACGCTCCAGTAATCTTGCTGTAGACTTTACAAAATAAATTATCCCTAATATACTTATAAACGTTTTAATCGATTATTTAAGGAAATGGAGCCCTAAAACATGCCCAAACATTCTGCTTCAAATTCAGGTTCAGGGAAAAAATGGCTAACAGCGATTGTCGTTTTACTAATTGTAATTATCGCTGGAGTCGGAATTTCTCATTCCTTCAACCACAATAAATCTACAACTCAACAAACAGTTACGAAGGTTAAACCAAAACCAGTCAAACTTTCCAAAGCTGAGAAGAAAACACAAAAGACTTATAACTTAACGCCTTTAGAAGCCAAAACTGCTCATGAAACCAAGATAACCGCTATTGGTGATTCAGTAATGCTTGATATCGAGCCCACGATTAAGGACATCTTCCCTAAAAGCTATGTCGATGGTCAAGTTGGCCGCCAATTTAATCAACTTCCAGGGTTAGTAACCCAGATAAAAGCCGAAGGTCATTTGGCTAATGATATCGTAATTAACTTGGGAACAAATGGCCCGCCAGAAAAATCTGATATCGACAACTTTTTAAAAGAAGTTGGTAACAGCCGTCAGGTTTACTGGGTAACAACCCATGTTCCAACCCAACCATGGCAAAAAACTACTAATAATTTAATTATGAAAACCGCCCAACAGCATTCAAACGTCCATGTAGTCGATTGGCAGGCATTAAGTAAGAATCATTCTTCCTGGTTTGCTCCTGACCATATTCACGTCCAAACTCAAGGGGCAAAACAATATGTTCGTTTAATTGTTCAAGTCTTGTCAAAAGTCAAAAATCAATAAAAAAGCACACTGAAAAAGTGTGTTTTTATTTTGGGTGGAAACAATTACAATAGAAGAAACATGTTATTTAATTTTGAAAGAAGGATCTTTTATGTCAAAAAAAAGTCGCCCATCCTGCACAACAATTCTTGTTGGGAAAAAAGCTACTGTAGATGGTTCAACAATAATCGCTAGAAACGAAGACGCTGGTGTCCCAATTAACGCTAAAAAGTTCGTGGTTATTGAACCAGATCAACAGCCAAAGCATTATAAATCTGTCTTAACCAGTTTGGAAATTGATCTCCCCGATAATCCACTAAGATATACTTCAACTCCTGATGCAGTCAATAAAGTTGGTGTTTGGGGTGAATCAGGAATTAACAGTGATAATGTCGCCATGAGTTCAACCGAAACTATCACCACCAATTCTAGAGTTCTCGGGGTAGATCCTTTCGTTAAAGAAGGAATCAGCGAAGAAGATATGCTGACAATCACCCTTCCCTACATTCATTCTGCTAAAGAAGGAGCACAAAGACTGGGCTCACTTCTAGAAAAATACGGGACATACGAGACCAATGCGATTGCCTTTTCTGATAAAGACAATATTTGGTATTTTGAATCAATTGCCGGTCACCAATGGGCTGCCGTTAGAATTCCAGACGATGCCTATGTGGCTGCTCCTAATCGTTTAAATATTGATAGTTTTGATTTTGATTCTGAAAATACTTTATCATCACCAGATTTAAAGAATATTATTGAAACCTATCATTTAAACCCTGATAAAAATGGATTAAATCTTCGTCACACCGTTGGAAGTTCAACATACAAAGATACTCGCTACAACAATCCGCGAGCTTGGTATATTCAAAAATTATTTAACCCAAGTACCGAACAGGATCCCATTGACCAAGACTTACCTTTCATCTGCCATGCCGAGAAAAAGCTGAGCGTCGAAGATGTCAAGGTTGCCCTAAGCTCTCATTATCAAAGTACTCCGTATGATGTTTACGGAAAGGGTGCCCCGGAAGACAAGAAATACTTTAGACCTATTGGAATCAACCGAAATCAGGAGTGCCACATCTTACAAATCAGAAATGATGTCCCGGAGAAAATTGCAGCAATCCATTGGTTAGCCTTTGGTCCAAACACTTTTAATGCCGTGGTACCATTCTATGCAAATATTAACGACACGCCAAAAGCATATAAAGATACAAAAGACGATTTATCGTTGGACAGCGTTTATTGGTTAAGCAGAATTGCTGGTTTGCTGGGAGATTACAACTTCAATCTTTACAGTGATAAAGAAGACACTTTTGAACAAAACACCGTTGCCGAATGCCGTCATTTACAAATTCAAGCTGATAAAGAATATAAGAATCAAAAAGACGTTTCCACTTTTTTGGAAAATACCAATGAAAAAATGGCTGAAGTTTACATGAAGAATGCCACTAAGTTGTTGGATGATATGGTAAAACTTGGTACCCCTAACATGAAACTGAAATTCACATTAAACGATTAACTTAAAAATATTTAATTATAATTTTATTATAAAAAGTCCGCAAAAGCTTTCTAAAATTAAGCATTGTGGGCTTTTTACAACTCACGCTTTCACATAATGAAAAAGAAAGTGAGTGTAAGCCCTTGCTCCTTTCACTTAAACGCTTACAATGGTAATGTAAACAATTTAAAAGGAGATTGTGATTATGCAAAGACGTCATTTAAGCACGTTCTTTATATTTGTTTTTGGTGCTTTAGGCGGTTTGTTGTTTGGATTTGATACTGGTATCATTTCTGGAGCTTCACCTTTAATTGAGGCTAACTTCAATCTAAACGTTGAACAAACCGGTTTTATTGTTTCTTCAGTTCTGATTGGTTCATCAATTGGTGCTTTGTCTATTGGGTCCTTATCAGACAAATATGGCCGAAAAAAGCTATTATTACTTGCATCTATTCTATTTATTATTGGATCAGCTGCAGCCATGTTCGCCCAAGGATTTATTTCAATGATCATTGCCAGAATTATTCTTGGCTTCGCCGTTGGATCTGCTTCAGCATTAACTCCTGCCTACTTAGCAGAACTTGCTGACGCTCCCCATCGTGGATCGCTTGGAACAATGTTTCAGTTAATGATTACTTTAGGAATTCTGTTAGCATATGCTTCTAACTTAGGATTTCTTCATCACAACCTATTAGGTCTAAGAGATTGGCGCTGGATGCTCGGTTCAGCATTGATTCCTTCAGTAATTTTGTTTGTCGGTTCAATTGTCTTACCAGAGTCACCTCGTTACCTTGTTGAAAAAGGCAAAATCGATGAAGCTCGTGATGTTTTACATGGACTTCGAGCAGGTACTGGTGAGGATCCTGATAAAGAGTTAAGTGACATTCAAGAGATTGCCAACCAACCTAAGGGCGGACTTAAAGAATTAGTTACTTTTGCTAGACCAGCTGTTATTGTTGCTGTTTGTTTGATGTTCTTACAGCAATTAGTTGGAATTAACTCAATTATTTACTTCTTACCTCAAGTATTTATTAAAGGTTTCGGTTTCGCTGAAAGCGATGCAATTTGGATTTCAGTCGGAATTGGTGTTGTGAACTTCCTTTGCACCTTGTTAGCATACAAGATTATGGATAAATTTAACAGAAAAACAATTTTGCTTTTTGGTTCAATCGTTATGACAATTGCTATTGGAACTTTGTCAGTATTGAACTTTACGTTAAGTGTTAAGCAGGCAGCCGTTCCAACAATGATCTTAATCGCGGTTTACATTTTTGGTTTTGCCGTTTCATGGGGTCCTATTTGCTGGTTAATGATTGGTGAAATCTTCCCATTGAATGTTCGTGGTGTCGGAACTTCAATCGGTTCAGCTGCCAACTGGATTGGAAACTTCATCGTTTCACAATTCTTCTTGGTTCTGTTAGCTGCATTTAACAACAATGTCGGTGGTCCATTTGCCGTATTTGCCTTCTTCGCATTTATCTCAATCTTCTTTGTTATTTACATGGTTCCTGAAACAAGAGGGAAAACTCTTGAGGAAATTGAACTTGAAATGCGTGCTAAGTCAAAGACTAAAGCCACAACTAATCAATCCAATTAAATAAAATGAAACAGTAAAAGACCAAGGTAATTATTAATTGCCTTGGTCTTTTACTGTTTCAAATACCACTTATTTTCCAATATCTGAATTAAATTTGGTTTTGGTTAGACAACTGTTCTGGAGTTTTTACCCCATAATCTGCTTTTTGGTCCAAGGAAGAGTTCTTGGAAGTCTCCAGCATTCTTGCATAAACAATTAAACTAATAAGCACTGTTGCAGAAACGTAGAAGAAGAACCAGTCTTCGTGACCGATATGCTTTAACCATAATGCAACGTATTCAACGGTTCCACCAAATACTGCCACAGTCATCCCATAAGGAAAGCCAACTCCTAAGGCCCGAATTTCAGTTGGGAATAATTCAGCTTTAACCACAGCATTTACTGAAGTATATCCACTTACGATGGCCAGGCCTGCCAACATTAGTAAAAATGAAGCAATTGGATTGGAGAAGTATTTCAGCCCCACAAAGATTGGAACTGTTAACAATGTACCTAAAATTCCAAACCAATAAAGAAGCGGTTTTCTGCCAATCTTATCCGACAATCGCCCATAAATTGGTTGCATCAACATGTAGATAAACAACGCTGCAAAGTTAATCACTGTAACAACCTTGGGCTGTAATCCTAGCGTATTGATCATGTATTTCTGCATATAAGTTGTAAAGGTATAAAAAGAAATCGTTCCACCAAGGGTTAGTCCAACAACCGTCAGAACTTGATTAGGATATTTAGCCAACTGACGCAGAGTCCCACGTTTTTGTTTTGTCTTGGCTTCTTGTTTGAACTGAGAAGTTTCATCCATTGACAGTCTCAGGTACAAAACAACTAGGGCCCCCATTGCACCAATCGCAAAAGGAATTCGCCAACCAAAAGAGTTTAGTTGAGCAGTGGTAAGACTGCCTTGTAAGACGATTTGAACAATCAAAGCTAGCAGTTGACCACTAATTAAAGTAACATACTGGAAGGATGCGTAATACCCTCTATGACCTGCACTGGCCATTTCAGAAAGGTAGGTAGCAGAAATGCCGTATTCACCACCCAGAGAAAGGCCTTGAATCATCCTAATTAAAACTAACAGAATTGGGGCATATACTCCAATAGTTGAATAGGTTGGAATCAGCGCAATTAAAAATGACCCAGTCGCCATAATACTGACAGAAACGGTTAAGGCCGCCTTTCGCCCATGCTGGTCGGCAAATTTTCCCATTATTAAACTGCCAATTGGTCGCATCAAAAAGCCAACTGCAAATATTGCCGCTGCACTCAACAACTGCGATGTTTGGTCACCACTGGGGAAAAAGGATTTTGCAAAGTAAATTGCAAAGGAAGCATATACGTACCAGTCAAACCATTCAATTAGATTACCCAGCGATCCTTTAATGATATTGCTGGTAATTCTTTTACTATTAATAACTTGCATGCTTGTTCCTCCCTAATCAAATTCTCTTCCTAAAATGAGACAAAAACTAATTTTGTTAGTTACTTATTATAATTAGATTAGATTGGTTTGCAAGCAAAATATATGTTTTTATGCAAATATATTTAAAATACCTCACATGGATATGTCAGTGAAAACTCGTTTACATGTGTACGTTTACAAGTAAACATCTAAGATTGTGATTATATTTACTAATATTTACACACTTTTAGGTGTATTTTTATGCATAAATTGGCTGATACTATCCTAATTTTATCATTGTCTTTGCTTACCAACAGAACCACAATAAGAACAATGAAGGAAGATATCAGGAGGTAATTCAAATGCAAGAAAACCATTTTGATACGGTGATTATTGGAGCGGGACCAGCAGGAAATGCTGCAGCATACTCGCTAAGTCCACACCAGAAGGTAATGATAATTGAAAGTGATTTGTGGGGTGGAACCTGTCCTAATCGAGGCTGTGATCCCAAGAAAATTCTTTATGGAGTTATTAATGAAAAGCTTCAGGAACAACGGTTTTCCTCAACCGGTTTAAAAAGCCAGTCCAATATTGACTGGCCAGCCTTAATGAAATTTAAGCGCAGCTATACTGACAGCGTGCCAACAGGTACCAAGTCGGGTCTAAAATCCGCTGGGGTAGCCACTATTCATGGATCAGCAAGCTTCGTTAATTCTCACACAGTTATGGTTGATCAAAAACAAATCTCTGCTGACAACTTTATAATTGCTACCGGCGCTTTTCCGGCGATCCCTGATTTACCTGGTAAAAATTTGTTCGCAACAAGTGATGACTTTCTTAGTATGAAACAGCTGCCAAAAACCATTGGTTTTGTTGGTAGTGGCTTTGTGGCCATTGAATTAGCAAATATTGCCAGAGTTTCTGGAGCCACTGTTCATATCTTTCAGCATAACGATCGAATTCTTCGCCGTTTTTCTACAGATTACACAAATGAATTAGCCAAGATCCTCTCAGAAAGAGGAATAAAATTCCACTGGAATAGTCAAATTAAATCTTTAACTGAGAATAATGGTTCAGTGAGTGTAAAGGCCACTGATGGTGAGACTAAAGTTGATATGATGATTAGTGCAATTGGCCGACCAGCCAACATCAAGGGACTTAATTTAGCCAAAATAGGGATTAAAGCTTCAAGTAAGGGAATTAAAGTAAACAATCACCTACAAACCAGTCTATCCAACATCTATGCGGTCGGCGACGTCATTGACAAAACCCAGCCTAAATTAACCCCAGTCGCATCTCTTGAAGGAAAATATGCTGCTGAGAACATCCTTAAGCAAAAAGAACCAATTTCTTATCCAGCGGTTCCAGAAATTGTCTTTTCAAGCCCAGAACTTGCAGAAGTTGGCGTTAGTTTAGAGACCGCGCAAGCTCAAACTAATAAATATAAAATATTAAATCAGCAGGTGGGTGGTTGGTACTCTTACCACCGTTTAATGGATCAAAATGCTCAGGTGGCAACAATTATCGATAAAGATTCTGGTTTACTGGTGGGAGCTGTTGTCCTTTCAGTCAACGCCGAGGAGCTTATTAATTACTTTACGGAAATAATTAATGATAAAGTTTCACCAACAGACGTTTCAGCAAGAATTCCAATTTATCCAAGTACCGCTAGTGATTTAAGCTACTTTTATTTTTAAAATTAATTTATTGTAAAAGTTATATAGGGAAAATGTAATCGTTTACATTTCCCCTTTGGTTTAACTTTATGGATGTCAGATAACGAAAAAGTCCATTGACTTACTTTTTTATATAAAAGATAATTAAAGTCGTGAAATCGTTTACTAAATTTTTTTGTAAAAGGGGAAGACTTATGTTACTTGGAAGCATTGAAGCTGGTGGAACAAAATTTGTTTGTGCAGTCGGAAATGACGATTATCGAATTCTTGATAGATATGTATTTCCAACTACTACTCCAAAAGAAACTTTACAAAAAGCCATCGATTATTTCAAAAAATATCCAGAATTAAAGGCTCTTTCAATCGCCTCTTTTGGCCCAATCGAGATTCGCCGTTACCACAAAAAATATGGTTTTATTACCAACACTCCAAAAGAGGGTTGGAAAGATACCGACTTTCTCGGATGGTTCAAAGAAAACTTTAATATTCCAATTTACTGGACAACCGACGTCAATGGGTCTGCATACGGAGAATATGTCATGGCTACGCTGTTCAATCAGAAAATAAATTCATTAGCTTACTACACAATTGGGACTGGAGTTGGGGCCGGTTTTATTTCAAATGGTCATTTTCTTGGTGAATTGGGGCATCCTGAAGCAGGCCATGTTCGCTTAAAGCGTCATCCTGATGACCTAGACTTCCCAGGGATTTGCCCATTTCATGGTGATTGTCTGGAAGGACTTGTTGCTGGTCCAACCTTTGAGGCAAGAACCGGCAAAAAAGGCAAGGATGTTCCTTTAACTGACCACGTATGGGACATTATGGCATTCTACGTTGCTCAGGCCGCAATTCAAGCAACCTTAATGTTTCGCCCTGCCAAAATTGTTTTTGGCGGCGGTGTCGTCAGCGAACCGTTCTTGGTAAAAGTTCGCGCTGAGTTTGCTAAATTACTCAATGATTACGTTGAAGTCGGCAATTTAAATGATTATATCGTTATGCCAATGGTTAAGGAAAATGGTTCGGCTACTGTTGGGAACTTCGCATTAGCTTTAAAGGAACTAAATAAATAATCAAAACTTTTTTGATTAAGAACACAAAAACCATTTAACTGGAAAGTTCAGTTAAATGGTTTTTTGAAAGTATCTTTTTCCCTTAGGCTTCTTTTGGCAAATCAACAGGAGTGCCAATCTGCAAAGATCTCAAGACTTTACTTTGTTCATTTTGGTTTCATTTTCAAACCCCATTAAAGGCTTGGACAAAAAGTATTTTTGATAATCCTTACTTTTTTCAGTTAAAAATTCAAAAAGGTTTTGGACATCCCAAGACTTGAGTTTACCCATCAAAGTAGCGCTGGCAGTTTTCTGGGGATCATTAAATCGATCCTTCATTTCAGAAAGTAATTGAGGATCGGCAAAATCTTCATGGGATTCTGAAGTAAATTCGTTTAACCGGTCAATAAATTCCAAGCCCTCTTCTTTAAATTGGGTTGGTTGATCAGCCTGTTCCAAAGCAACAGCGTCATTTTTCTTTTCATACTGCGCAATATTTTTATCAGTATCTGGTCCGGGTTCGTCACCATTGGCAACAAAATAGGCAAACATCAATTTAATCCAATCAATTGCCTGCTTAGAAATTCCAAGTGTGTTAAGTGGGTCCAAGTCCATGGTTCTCAGTTCGATATACTTTATTCCCCCACTTTCAATATCTTCTAGTTCACTACCGCCCTTTAGCCGGACAATTCCATAATATTCCCGATCAGCAATTAAGTCTTTATCTCTAACCGCCTTTTCGATTGTGTTGACGTAATCAGTAACGCTCTTATAACTTCCTGGAACGCCATTTCCATAGCCAAAGTGAGAATTTCTAATCGAACGCAAAGCACCCTTTGGAATATTCGAAGTGGTTTGCTCATCAAAGTAATTATCAAAAGCAAATGGGGTTGAACCAAACAAGTAAGTCAAAAGCCACCGATATTTAAAGAATCCAATTGCCGCTTTTAAATAAGCGTGATCTTCTTGTTCTTTTGAAGTAATTCCCAGGGCTTTTAAGCCTTCATTTGTAAATCCCAGATTAACGTGAACTCCACACTCCGAAGTCCGTTCGATAATTCTTCTTTTAGCAACGACCAACCGATATTCGTAACTCGCTCGATCCGTTTGGGCAATTCGAATATCGGAATGGTCAGCCCTAATCTTTGGCGGCATGCTGTATGGCCACATTAATTCGCCAGGAGCCAATGCATGTCTTAGCGCTTGTTGGTAATCGCCTAAATATTTTAAAGCATCACCGCTACTACTCACTGGCGGAGTAATCATTTCAGATTGAGTTTCCAAAAAATCGTTCTTAATAAAGTGATGCTTTTTCTCGTCTCCCAAAGCCTTTGGGTAAGGCAGCATACTAAGTTTTCCGTCCGGGCTCACGCGGTGAGACTCAACTTCCAGGCCAACCAGACTGTTCACGGCCGTTAACTGCCTCCGGTCACTTTCAAGTTTGTTCATCATCACCACGTCCTTTCTTTTCTGGTTAATTTACTCTGATTTTATTAAAATGTCAATTTGATGAGATTATTAGATATATTTAATATTAGATTCAAAAAAAGTGGAACAAAATAAACTTTGTCCACTCTTCTAGAAATACTCTATTTACCCATGCTTTCCGCAAATTTTGTCTTAATATAATTTGCAGATATTTGCAGTTTCTTTAATTCTTCATCAGTTAGATCCAACTGAAGTTGTTCCAAAATACCATCCTGACCGACAATTGCCGGGTATGAAAGATATGTCCCATATTCTTCTCGGTAGTTAGAAACTGGTAACTCAGTTCGCGCATCGCTCATTATCGTGTAAGCCAGGCGAACCGCAGCGGTGGCGACACCATAGTTGGTATACTTTTTGCCATGAAAGACGGTAAAACCACCAGTTCTGGCTGCTTTATCCAAAGCGTCCAAATCAAGGTTCTTTTCCTTGGCAATTTGAGTGATTGGTTTGCCTAAAACACGAACTGTTGACCAAGCAGTAAACTGGGAATTACCGTGTTCGCCCAAGTTATATCCGACTACTGAACGAGAATCAATTCCCAGTTTTTCGGAAACCGCTCTTCTCATTCTAGCTGAATCTAGAAGTGTCCCGGTCCCAATGACATGCTTCTTTGGCAGACCAGTCACTTGCTGATAGATTGATGTGATGACATCAACGGGGTTAGTAATAACGACAATCTTGCCGTTAAAACCAGATTCTTTGATTTTCTTTGCAACAATTGGCACTTGTTTCGCCGTAAATGGTAATTCCGCAAACCGATCATCGGTGGGATTATCTTGAAGCTTAATATTGCCAATTGCCGAAATAATAACGTCGGCATCTTTAAGCTTGCTGTAGTCATTGACATAAATATTCATATGCCAAGGTAAGTTTGCCAAAGCGTCATTAAAGTCCATTGCATCCGCGGTAACTTTGGCTTCACGCTTTTCAATTAGCACCAGTTCATCAGCCAATCCAGCTGAAACAATGTAGTGAGCAGCAGCTGCACCAACGTTACCCATACCAATGACCCCGATTTTTCGTGTCATCAAATCATCTCCAATTCTTAGTATTCTTTAATATTATCATGTTTTTTCTAATTAATCATCAACAACTGTGAACCGTTCATTATGATGTTGAGGGTTAATTATTTCATCAACAATCGCTGCTGCCACAGTACCATAGGTCGCAACTGATTTGCCTTCTTTATTGGTTAAAATTTGATTATGGCCCAGTGTATAAGCCGTCTTCTCGCCATCAGTAAGTTGGCCACTAGCTGATATCCCTACCCAATTAATATCTTTAGTAGAAGAAACCAGTTGAAACTCCTTAAATTGTTGAGTAGAAATCTCAAAGACGCCCTTCATTCCTGGAGTCTGGTGCATATGGCTGAGTAAAGTAGTACCATCCCCGGTATCCAAACTTCCTGCGCCAAAAATAAAGAACAGGCGTGGTTTGTCTTCTCCCTTAAACATCGATATCAAACTCTGTGCCAATTCAACATGCATCTCGGCGTGTTCTGGAGCAGTCGCAAAAGCGTCAACAACAACATCTAATCCAGAAAAATCCTCTTTTTTTAAGTTAGTCACATCCGCCTGAACATATTTAGCTTTGTCGCCAAACATCCCTTTTGCTTTATCAACATTTCTAACAATCGCGGTCATTTCCAAACCGTTCTCAAATCCTTGTTTAGTAATTTGTTGACCAGCATGACCAGTTGCGCCAATAACACCAACTTTTAAAGCCATAGTAATCCCTCCTAATTTTTTGATTTACGGCTTAATTATCAAATACAAAACGGGTCAAAGCAAAGATTTACTCTTGCTTTGACCCGTTTTGTTTAATTACTTAAATTATTCGTCATCAAGTCGCGCATCACCTTGAATTTGTGGAGAAAGGTCCTGCATCTTAGCGGCTTCTGACAAAATTGCGTGATATTGATATTCCCCATCACGGTAAGGTTCAATGACAATGTCTTCAGCTAATCTTGAAAATGGCTTTTTACTATCATTAGCTTGAATCTTATCCAAATCAGAAACTATTCGCTTTTTAACCAGATCAGAACTACCTTCAATTTGGTCAGTTTTTAAACTCCCTTGTACGGTAATTTTACTCATGGCGATCCCTTCAATCCATAGTTTAGTTACTTCAATACTAACTTTATGAGCTGAATTTGCAACTAGATTCCACTTTTTTCAATCAAATTATTTGTTAACTAAAACATCTTTTCCGGAAACATTAATTGTGATTGGATCCCCAGAAATCAGTTTAAAAGATGCCCCACTTTTATAAACGTTAACTTCAATTTGACGGCCATGAAAAACTTGTCTAAATGAATAATGGTTCCACTTTTTAGGAAGAAATGAGTCAAAGTGCAACTGACCACTTCGAACCCGCATTCCGGCAAATCCTTGGACCACCGAGATCCAGGCACCAGTCATCGCGGTAATGTGCAGCCCATCAGCTGTATCATTGTTATAGTTATCCAAGTCTAATCTCGCAGTTCTTTCATAAAGCTCAACAGCTTTATCTTCATAATGCAGATCGGCAGCCAGAACCGAATATACAGAAGCTGAAAGTGACGATTCATGAACCGTGAACGGTTCGTAAAAATCAAAATTAGCTTTCTTTTGTTCAGGAGTAAAGTCATCAATGAAGTCCCATAAGCCCTGAATAACATCACCTTGCTTAATATAAGGTGAGCGTAAGACTTTATCCCATGACCAATGCTGACTAATTGGCAGCTGATCCTTTGGAATTTGACTGGCTGAAGTCAAGTCTTTATCCAAAAACCCATCATGTTGAACAAAAATGTTTAGTTTCTTGTCGTAAGGCAGATACATTCTGTCAACGATATCCTGCCACTGGGCTTTTTCTTCCTTAGAGACATTTAGTTCTTTGGCTTGCTCAGGAGAAACCTTGGCTAAAATCTCTAAGGTATATTTTAATGTCCACTGGGCTAATAAATTAGTGTACCAATTATTATCAACGTTATTTTCATATTCATCAGGGCCAGTAACCCCATGAATCATATACATTTGTTTTCTTTGAGAGAAATGAACTCGATCTGCCCAAAATCTTGAGATTTCAGTTAAAACCTTAGAGCCTTCGTGGAGCACATATGATTCATCCCCGGTGTATCTCGTGTAATTATAAATCGCAAAGGCAATATCCCCGTTACGATGGATCTCTTCAAAGGTAATTTCCCATTCGTTATGGCATTCAATGCCATCAAAAGTGACCATTGGGAAAAGTGCTCCCTTTAGTCCTTGTTCTTTGGCATTATGATAAGCGCCATCAAGCTGCTTATAGCGATACATTAATAAGTTTCGGGTAACCTTTGGATCAGTTATTCCCAAATATACGGGAATAACATATGCTTCAGTATCCCAGTATGTCGCACCACCGTATTTTTCGCCAGTAAATCCCTTTGGTCCAACATTTAATCTGGCATCTTCGCCATAATAGGTGGAAAACAGTTCATACAGGTTAAACCGAATTCCTTGTTGGGCCTCAACATCCCCGCCAATTTGAACATCAGATTTATCCCAGCGCTGATGCCAAATTTCAGCATGGGGTTTAAATAAATTATCAAAACTTTCGTCATTAACTTGATTGCTTAAATTGTGCATTGCGGAAACCAACTTGGCATTGGTGTCGTAATCACGAGAAGTAACGACAATCACTCTTTTTTCAATGGTCGCTTGATCTCCTGGGGCAATTGAACCGGCAAATTCGTTTTCAACTTCTTTATCATTAGGCTGATTTGCGGCAACAGCTTTTAAACTGGTAATGTGATTCATTTCCATTGCAGATGTGAACCTTGGTGTGCCAAATGGATTAGGAGTCGTTTCGGCAACCAAACTGCCAGAGTCAAATTGCTGATCTGTCGATAGGACATCCCAAAATCTTTCATCATAATTGGCGTCTTCATTTTTAACATCAGCGTCAATTGCCGAATCAACGATAATATCAACCGCAGTTGAGCCAATGTTTTTAATCGAAACTCGCTGAACTGAAAGTTCTTTTTGCGCGACACTTAGGAATCGTTCAAAGGTAAATGTTAATTTAGCATCACCAATTTTGACAGTGAATTTTCTAGTAAAGATTGAATCTTTCATATCAAGGTTAAGTTCAAAATCCGAAATCGAATCTTTGGCCAGATCCAATTTTTCACCATTAATCTTGAAATTCATTTTGATGTAATTTACTGCGTTAACAACTTTCCCAAAATACTTTGGATAGCCGTTTTTCCACCAGCCAACCCGAGTCTTATCTGGATACCAAACCCCACCAAGATAGATTCCAGGAAGACTGTCGCCGCCATAATTCTCTTCAAAAAATCCCCGCATGCCCATGTAACCATTTCCTAGACTGGTCATGGATTCTTGAAGACGTTTATCCTTTGGGTTGAAGTCATGAGTTACAACATTCCATGGCTGCACTTCAAAAGTTCTTTTCATAAGTTATTTTCCTTTCTCTAAATCTAGGCTTTATATGTCTCTTTGATAAAGGCAACTGATACTGCACCTAGAGCCATAACAATTGCGCCAATCATGAACATATGAGGTTGAGAATTTCCCATCAGTGGGAACAAAGCAAAGCTGGCTAATGAAGCAACAATTTGTGGCAGACAGATTGAACCGTTAAACAATCCTAAATAAGTTCCCATGTGTTCCCCCGAAAGCGCGTTGGTAACCATTGTTAACGGGTAGGTGTTCATTGAAGCCCAAGCCATTCCGACAAGAATATAAGAAATAATCAGCATATATTGATTAGTGACAAAAAATACTGAAAGAAAACCAATTGCGCCTAAGCCTAAACTAAGAGAATAGCCGAGTTTGTGAGAACTATTTGGCATTTTTGCCAAAACATAGGACCAGGCAACTGCGGCAATTGATTGAACGGCAGCTAAAACGCCATACCAGTTTCCGGCTGCTTGATAACCAGCGGAAGCAACATTTGTTGTGTTCCAAACATTTTTGGCAATTGCTCCGGCAGAGTATGTCCAAAGATATTGGAAGGAAACCCAGCAGAAGAATTGGACAAGAGTAACTGTCCAGAATACTTTAGGGGCACTCTTTAAAAGCTGCCACCAATTGCCGCCCTGCTTATTGGCTTCTTCCGAAATGCCATGATATTTTGCGTAAGTTTTTGGATCATATTCATGAACTTTAAAAATAGTCAGCAGACTAGTGAATAACAAAATCGCGGCGCCAACGTAAAATGAAACAACAACTGATTGAGGAACGACACCTTTTTTAGCGGTATTAGCAACTCCCAAAGCCGTAAACAAGAACGGAAAGATTGCGGCAATAACTGCCCCGCCATTTGATAAGAAGCTTTGAATCCCATAGGCGTAACTCTTTTGGTCATCGTTAACCATATCTCCCACCATCATCTTAAATGGCTGCATCGCCATATTGGAAGAAACATCCAAAAGAGCAACGGTAACCGCACCGAAAACCAGCGCGGTGATTGAGGCATAACCAAAACCAAAGCTCCCAGCATTAGGCAGTAAACACATAACCACTATTGCAATTAAAGTTCCCAATGCCAAATAAGGAAGCCGACGGCCGCCAAGCTTTGGTGCCCAGGTCCTATCCGAATAATAGCCAATAATTGGCTGAACAATTAATCCCGCTAATGGTGGTAATATGAAAAACCAACCTAATTTATTAGGATCAGCACCAATAGTTTGAAAAATTCGGCTCATCTGCGAACTTTGCAGAGTGAAGGCCATTTGGACGCCCAGAAAGCCAAAATTAATCATCCAAATGGTACTAGCTGGCAATTTTGGTAATCCAGAAACAGCTGCTTTTGCGGTAGTTCCGCTATTTTCTTTCATTTTGTTACCCTCCTGATCTGAGTAATCATTTATTTTACGTTACCATTATGACACCGATTTCATTTTAATGCAACCGGTTGCATTAATTTATATGGTAAAGTAAAAAAGAACCGTTTATCCTCCATAGAGTTACTAATCTAGGAAGCTGGTCCTTTTTGCACGTTTTTGCTATATAGGTTTTTGCTATATAAAAATAAAAAAACAGAAAATTAATTCTTCTCCAGCCTATTTTTCCTAATCAAAACCGTCCCAATCAAACAAATCGCAATAAGGATTAATCCCAGAGCAAACCAGTAAGCATAGTGCATTGCCCAGTCAAACCACTCTGGATGAGCATCGGGATAAGTCGTCATTCGATATCCCGCCTGCAAACTGATCCCGTGATAAAGAATCGAAGTCGAAACAGAGAGACCAATTGCTAAACCAATATTCCTGCTCAAAGCGGCAATTGAGCCTGCGATTCCTTGAAATTCATTGGCAACATTGCCCATTATCATTGGGTTGTTTTGAAAAGTTCCATTGGCTGCGCCAAACAACATCAATCCGGCTACGACCCAAAGAATCGACCAACGGGGAGTGACCTGAGTAAAAATAAACAGCGAAGGTAAAAAGATAAATAAAGCCACAAAAGAAATCTTTTCTGTGCCAATGTGGTCTCCTATCATGCCGCCCAGTGGCGCTGTAAAGACATTAATAAATGGAATTGCCATTAAAATTAAACCTGCTAAGGCCGAAGAAAGCTGAAGCCGATCCTGAAGATAAAATGGCATGATTACGTTATTAAAATAACTGCAGGTATAAACAATCATTGCCGAAATGATTCCAAAAGTTAGACCGATATTATTAAAAATTCGCAGATCAATTAATGGCTTAGCTGCCCGATTCTCGGTTTTAACAAAAATAAATAAGAAGATTAGGGTTACCAAAGTCATAAATAAAATCTTAAAATTCTCAAAGCCAATAATTTGGCCCCAATAAATTGTGACAAAGAAAAATAAAATAAAGGCAGCATAAAAGCCAAAACCTTTGGCATCAAGTCTTAACTTGTTGGTTTGCTTTGGATCCTTTGAGAAGAAGTGGTGGCCCAAGAAATATGCAAAAATGCCGATTGGAACATTAACAAAAAATATGTAGTGCCAATTTAGCAGACTTAAAATCAAGCCACCGATTCCCGGCCCAGCAATACTGCCAATTTGTACAAATGAACTGTTCACACCAAGGGCCAGGCCATGACGATAACTGGGAAAAATATCGGTGATAATGGCAAAATTGGTAGCCATCGTCATCGAAGCGCCAATGGCTTGAATAACCCTGGAAGCCAAGATCATTGGCAAATTAAAACTAAGGCCGCAAAATAATGAGCCCAAAACAAAAATAATCGTGCCAACTTGAAAAATTTTGATTCTACCAATTTGGTCTGAAATATTGCCAAACAAAATGAGTAGAATACATATCATAACCAGATATGCTGAAACTACCCATTCCGTTTGGTTATTTGGAATTTTTAAATCTCGAGACATTACTGGAACCGCGATATTTACGATTGTTGCATCAATTGTCGACATGAAAGAAATGATTGAAGTCGAAAATAACAGGATCCATTGATTCTTTTTTTCCACACAAATAACCTTCTATACAATTTCTAGTTTAGTTTTTAAATCCTTTAATCTTATGCTCCACGATTAAGTGACTGGAAGAAATATTTTCTGTTTCCTGCTGATTCTTAAATAATAGGTCGACAGCTTGAGTTCCCATTGCATGAGCGTTTAAATCAACAGAGAAGAAGTTTGGCTGATTTAGATCTGAAGGAAGTGAATTATTAAAGCCAATAATATTCATTGCCTTGCCAGGATACAGATCCTTATAACTGTGATCAAATTGAAGCGCAATGTAATCATCAGTTGCCACAACGCTATCCACTTGAGGGTGCTCATCAATAAATTTCTTAATCTGGGCACTTTCAGTTTCTAAACCATGTTCCTGAGAAATCTGCAGGAAATTCGGCTGCTTTCGCGTTTTTGACAGCTCCTTGATATAACCGGCTCGTCGATCGTCTTCATAAGGCCAATTATTTACAGATTCAACAAAGGCTGGATTCTTTGATTTCTTTTTCTCAATCAAAAATCTAGTGGCATCTTCGCCAGCAGCAACGTTATCATTATCAACGTACCACCATTTCTGGTCATCGACCGGCTTACCAATTGTAACAAACTTAACTGCCTCTTTTCTGACCAGGTCAATAATTTTATCATTTTGATGAGAGTATAGAAAAATAAACTTTTTAATTTGCGCCCGATGAATCATTGATTCAACATTATCAATGACCTGTTGAGTACTGTCGCCAATAGCAATTGCCAGGACGTAATTTCGCCGATTTAATTCTTCATTAATCCCTCGAAGGATCCCAACATAAAAAATATTATCAACTACTCGATTGTTAACAGGAAAAATAATCCCGACCGAATTAGCTTCCTGATTAGTCAAATTCTTAGCATTATAGTTTGGCTGATAGCCCATCTTTTTAGCATATTTATGAACCTGACGGCGAGTCTTCTCACCAATCCGCGGGTTATTGTTCAAAGCCCGAGAAACCGTTGAAGGAGACAATTTCATTTTTTTGGCGATATCTTTAATAGTAACCATGAGATTTCCCCTTATCGTATTATTACGTCAACGTTATCACAAAATAACGAATAAAAATCGGATATTAAACTTTAGTTTCATTTTAAATAATTGCCCCATTTTTGCTAGTAATTAACGCTGGTCTGTGATATTTTGTTTTTGAGGTGAATTCGAAATGAAGAAATTTAAGTTTCTTATGGTGCCAATTTTCGTTTTGGCAACTATTATGGTAATCCTTTCTGGCTGCGGGTCAAAAACTAGCTCGCCAAATAAGGAAAGCAGTCAGGCAAGTATGCAAAATGCTCCAAGCCAAAATATTAGTGAAAAAATTGTGTCAAACAATGATCTTTGGTACATGAACGGTTCATTCAACGCCAAAAGTCATTCGGGCTATGATGCTTATAAATTTGATAAGAATAGTAAAACGGTCACAATTTACAGCGTCAGCAAATTTCATCAATCATACTCAGCCGCTCAAAAAGCAGGTGATTTAAATAAACAGGGAACTTTGAAGTACACTGTTGCTAAGAACTCAAAGAATCAGCCAGTCTTCACAATGAAGGGTAAGCTTTCTGACATTCCAATGAGTCAAAAGGTTATCGTAAAGGGGACTGTCTCAGGTAAGAATAAAGCAACAAACTTATCCGTTTCAGGCTATAAAGTCGCCCGAAATCTCGATGGTGACACTACCCAACAGATTTTTGTGACACCAAAATAATTATATTTTTAAAAACTAACACAAATAATGCGCCCTGGTTATAAATATAGTAACCAGGACGCATTATTTGTGTTTTTTGAACTATTTTTAACTTAAAGAGTCCCAAGCAGGTAATTCAACTGAACCCTTTGTCAGATTAGACTGTTGGGCCTTGGTCAGATACTTTTTATGAACAACAACTTCGTAAACATAGTCGTCCATCCAATCATCGTTCATAGTAAAGTAGCCTTTATCCCCATTTTTTTCGCCCCAGGAGTTTTCTACTTTCCATTTAATAGGTTGTTGATTTTTATCTAAATCAACGCCAGTTAAAGTCATTGCGTGCGAAACCTCACCCTGGTGGTATTCGAGCCGTTTAGCTTTATCCATTTTAAGGTTCACGTCAAACAATTCTGAATACCGATAGAGATTGGAATCCAAAAGTCCCTTTTCGCGGTCCATTTGCTCCAGCACATCATTTCCGAACCAAACCGTTTCGCCATCTTTTAACTGGTCAATCGCTGCTTGTTTGAGATATTCCATCGGTTCATTTAAAAATTCAATATGCTTGCCACCAACGATATTGTCTTCATCAGGAAGCGTATAAAGCTTATCATAAGCTTTATCAGGTGAATTAGTTAGGACAACATAATCATCTAAATCAACATTAAAGTACTTGGAATAAAATTCTTGGGGAGATAACCCAGAAATCTGTTGGTACTTTTTATCATCATCGCGATATTTAAAGTCAACGGTGGTAGGCGGCTCGCCAAAAGAATAAGAAACAATTTGGTAAACTTCTTTTAACATTTGACTGCGAGCAGACTGAATTTCCTCATCACTTTTTTGCCCATTAACCATTTCTCTTAATTTCATGCCGTCAATTCGCAACTTTTGGCTCATCACTTTATCAAAAGCCCCGGTATTTTCAGAGTTACTAGTTTCCGGATACTCACTTGCAGGAACTACGCCGTATTTTTGAACAAGCGCTGCGGCCATGGCCCACTGGCCGCCATCCTCACCGGGATTACCTAGATAAAAAGTAACCTGGCGATCATCTGCGGGACGCCCAGCAGTGGCAATAATTCGGTCATAAAAAATGTTTGCCCGTTCAATTTTGTCCCAGAAAAAGAGATATTTTTCAGAAAGTTCAAAATCTTTGAACTTATATTTTTTCGCAAACCCATGACGCAATGTGTTCAATAGCGCAAACAGCCAGCAGCGGCCGCTTTGCTTTTGATTGGAAACTTTGCCAGTTTGCACTTCAAGGGAAAAAACCGGATTTAAACGAGTTACGGCGTTTGGATCTTTTGCTGCATTCTTGATTCCATTTTCGGTAATAATTCTTGAAAGAACATCTGATTTCGTTTGCTCGGCGAAATATTCATGTAGTTTAGAAAAATCATCCGTATTTAATACATTACCTAAATCAGCCATTAAATCATTCCTTTAAAAAATATATGTTAAAAATATTCTAATGGTTTATTCATTGAAAGGCAATAAAGATTCCCCAAAATTTGTCTTCTTCTCCAGGCACCATTATGCCGGTTAAAACATATTTTTTAAAATAATTTGAAAGGCCCTGCACTTGACAGAACTTTTGAAACCATTTAGAGTAGCAATAAATAAAAATTGCTTTCGATTTAGAAATGCGCAGAGAAGAGTAATTTGCTTTTTGATTTCAGAAAGTCCTTGTTGATGCGAGAGGACATTGGAAAACAAATGAAGATGAGCTCTGAAATGCAGTTATTTTGTTTACGCAAAATAAACGGTAGGAACCGTTAACTTCCCGGGTATCATTGGTACCGTTGAGGCATTATTTAAAAAATAATGTAAATAAGGGTGGTAAAGCGTAGCATTCGCCCCTTGTCGCACCAGCGACTTGGGGTGGATGCTTTTTTCTTTTCCAAGCAATTTTTCAAAATATTAGGAGGAAGCAAAATGACAGAAGCAGTTCAAGTTAAATTTCCATATCGATATGATTTAGTAGGTAGTCTACTTAGACCACAAGATTTAAAGGACGCCCATAAACAATTTAATGCCGGAGAAATTACTGAAGGTCAGCTAAAAGAAGTTCAGCATAAAGAAACTAAGCGAATTGTAGCGGAACAAGTCAAGCTTGGCTTCAAAGATGTTACCGATGGCGAGTTTAACCGTTCTTGGTGGCATCTAGACTTTTTATGGGGACTCAAAGGCGTTGGCCATTATGATTATCACAAGAGCTACAAATTTCATGGCAGCAAAACTCGTACCGATAATGCGGAATTAGTCGGCAAAGTAGCTTTTAATCCAAACCACCCATTTTTTGACAGTTTCAAATTCTTTAACGCATTAACTCCAGATGGGGTCACTGCTAAACAGACTATTCCTTCTCCTTCAATGCTTTTCAGAGATAACCGAAGTGATCGCTGGAATGAATTTTATGGTTCATGGGACGAGTATTTGGAAGATATTGCCAAAGCCTATCATGAAACTATCGAAAAGTTCTACGATTTAGGCTGTCGCTATATTCAGCTAGATGACACCACTTGGGCATTTTTAATCAGCAAGTTAAATGATACAGTTGATCAGCCCGAAGAACATGCTAAGTATATTAAGGTTGCCGAAGATGCCGTTACCGTGATCAACAAACTCTTGGAAGGCTTACCAGAGGATTTGACGGTTACCACCCATATCTGTCGAGGGAACTTTAAATCAACCTATCTGTTCTCTGGCGGATATGACGATGTGGCTGATTACCTGGCTGAATTGAATTATGATGGGCTGTTCTTGGAATATGACAATAGTCGATCTGGTAACTTTAAACCACTGGATAAAATCTGGAATCATGATTCGAATAAGCGAATTGTTTTGGGATTAATTACCTCAAAGGATCCAAAGTTAGAAGACAAAAATGAGGTGATTGAAAGAATTAAAGACGCTGCCACCCATGTACCTTTGGAAAATCTTGCTCTTTCAACTCAATGTGGCTTTGCTTCTACTGAGGAAGGCAACCTTTTGACTGAAGACCAGCAATGGGCAAAACTAAAATTGGTTAGAGATATCGCTCAAGAAGTTTGGGGAGAAGATTAATTTTAAGATTACGTCAAGCTAAAGCAATTCACTAAAATAATTCCTTCTTATATGAGATAATAATTGTTGATATTGAATTTTCTTATAAAATATTATGTATTATTGGAGGAAAAATCATGAGTGAAAAAAAGATAAATCCAGATATACCGACACCTGGTACCCTGCCAAAAGGAATGACAGTCGTTAGATCTCAGGCAATCCCAAGTACTGACAGAAAATTTATTATATTTAGTTTTAATCAAAGAGAAGCACTGGGGATTTATTCCGTTGATGCCCACCCAGATCTATCAGGAATCCTTGTTTCTTTCCTTGAACATTCATTCCATGATGCAGTAACTCGAGTTTCAAAGATGATCGTAACTGTTGATGGAAACAAATATAAAGGAACTTCACCAGAAAAAAATGTGGCCCATATCTTCTTATTAGTGCCACTAGACGTTACTGATGAAAGAGTCAAAGACTATCTATCATTAATGAAGCAAAGAACTGGTCAAATGCTCCGCGGTGAATGTTAATTAGTGATCAATAAAGAACTATAAATAATTTGTGAAAGCTGAAGAAAATATTCCTTCAGCTTTTTTCTATTTAAACAGCTTTAAAATAATTGTGAAACTGTTTAAAAGAACTACTTTTTTTCTAAATAATTCGACAAAATCCTTTCACAAACCTGTGGATGCGTTAGAATAGATTGTGGAATGTTGAGCAAACATTTTAATAAATTGACAGGGGATGTTTGGTAATGCCGCTTACAATTTCAACTCTTAAAGAGGATGAAAACGAAAACCGAGTCGCCCTAAGCCCTGAGGTTGTTTCGCGTTTCGTAAAAAGTGGATTTCAAGTATTAGTAGAGAAAGGCAGTGGCGAAAAGTCCTACTTTCCTGATCAATCTTACACTGATGCAGGTGCAAAAATTGTTTCTCGCGACCAAGCAATAAGCGATTCCAATATTATTGCGGTCGTAAACCGTCCCGATGAGAAGACATTGGGCAGTCTCAAGTCTGGGCAGTTGATTATTGGATTGCTGAATACTTTGATTGATCCCGATGGAATGAAAAAGTTAGCTGATCAAGGTGTTACCTCATTGTCCTTCGAACTGTTGCCACGAACAGTCTCTCGAGCCCAAACAATGGATGCACTTAGCTCTCAATCATCAGTTGCTGGATATAAAGCTGCTTTGGTAGCTGCCGATACCTTTGACAGGTACCTTCCAATGATGATTACGGCTGCCGGAACTGCAAAACCAGCCAAGGTTTTGGTTTTAGGTACTGGAGTTGCTGGACTGCAGGCAATTGGGACTGCCAAACGTCTTGGAGCAATTGTTTCTGGTTATGATGTCCGGGCAGCTTCTAAAGGTGAAGTTGAATCACTGGGAGCAACTTTTCTAACCAGTTCTGTTAGTGCTACTGGTGAAGGCGGTTATGCCCGTCAGTTGTCGCCAGAAGAACAACAAAAGCAACAAGATGAATTAGCCGGCTTCATTAAGCAAAATGATATCGTCATTACTACCGCTCAGGTTCCTGGAAGAAAGCCGCCGCTGTTAGTCACCCAAAAGTCAGTCGAAGAGGCTCAACCTGGCAGTATTTTCGTTGATCTCGCCGCAAGTGACCTGGGCGGGAATGTAGCTGGCTCTAAGCCAAATGAGACAGTGAAAACGGATAATGATGTTTTGATTATTGGTGCTCCTGATTTACCAAGTCAAATGGCTACATCTTCATCCGAAATGTATTCCAAAAATGTTCAAGCTGTAATTAATGATGTTGTTAAAGATGACAAAATAACTATTGACGTAAAAGATGATGTTTTAAGCGAATTAACTGCTACTTATAATGGCAAAATCATTTCCACTCGTTTAAGGAAGGCTTTGAATTTGCCAGTTGAAGAAGAGAAGAAACCTTCAACAAGTCCAGACGACAAACAAAATGCTGACAAAAAACCTTCTGATGCAGCAAATAATAAGGGAGGGGATCAACAATGAGTCAGCAATTATATACTAATTTAGCTATCTTTGTTTTGAGTTTGTTAGTTGGATTTGAAGTTATGAGTAAGATTCCGGCCACTTTACAAACACCAATGATGTCTGGAGCAAACGCTATTCATGGTGTCGTTGTCGTTGGTGCATTTGTGATTGCCGCAGAAGCTGATAATATTTGGTTCTATCTTTTAGCATTCTTATGTGCTTTCTTCGCCGCAGTAAATGTTTCCGGTGGTTATACAGTTACTGATCGAATGTTAGGAATGTTCACAAAGCCAAAAGCTAGTTCTTCAAATAAAAATGCAGGAGGTGACAAACAATGACCGCCCTGCAAACAATTGCTTCATTAGTTTATTTACTCTCAGCTATTTGCTACGTAATTGGTGTTCACATGATGCGTTCACCAAAAACTGCTAAAAATGGTAATATCCTTTCTGGTGTTGGTATGATAATGGCCGTCATCATGATAATTATTGAAATTATTAATGATGGCAAAATTGATTTAGGCGGCTGGACGGCTTTAATTGCCGGCTTAGTCCTTGGAATTGGTTATGGAGTTATCAAGGCTAGAAAAGTTCCAATGACTGATGTCCCTCAGTTAGTTTCACTATTTAACGCTGTTGGTGGCGGTGCTGCCGCTACAATTGGTATCTTTGATTATCTTCACGTCATGCCGTCAACCTCAATTAGTTTAATTTTCTCCATCCCAGTTGTCCTTGATGTCATCATCGGAGGTACTACTTTTTCTGGCTCATTGATTGCTACTGGTAAACTTTCCGGTCACGTTCCTGGAAAACCAATTACCTTCCCGGGCGCAAAGTTATGTAACGCAGTCGCGATTTTAGCAATGTTGGCTGCTGCCGTTTTGGTAATCGGCTTCCCAACTAATTGGTGGTATATTGTTCTTGCCCTAGGCGCAAGTTTGGTATTTGGTCTCTTAATGACCTTGCCAATTGGCGGTGCCGACATGCCGGTTGTTGTTTCACTTTTGAACGCCTTTACCGGTTTAGCCGTTGCCTTTGCCGGATTTGTTATCAATAACCAAGTCTTAATTATTGCCGGTGCCTTAGTTGGTGCTGCCGGAACAATCTTGACTTTGCAAATGGCCGAAGCTATGAACCGATCAGTGGCTAATATTATTGCTGGTGGTTTTGGCGGTGGCGATAGCGGTACTTCCGGTGCCGCAGCAGATGTTCCGGTTAACGTTACCGAAACCTCAGCAGATGATGTTGGGCTTCAACTTGCTTATGCTCATAACGTTATGATTGTTCCTGGTTACGGTTTAGCCGCCGCTCAAGCACAGCATGAAGTTGCTGAACTGGCAAAGTTGCTTACCGACGCTGGAATAAACGTTGACTACGCAATTCACCCAGTTGCCGGCCGTATGCCTGGTCATATGAACGTTTTGCTTGCCGATGTTCATGTTCCTTATGAACAAATGAAACAACTCGACGAAGCAAATCAGATGTTTCCCAACACTGATGTTTCCTTAGTTATTGGTGCTAACGATGTTACCAACCCATTAGCTCGAGAATCTGGAAACGCAATTTCTGGAATGCCAATTCTAGACGTTGATAAATCCAAGTCGGTGGTTGTCATAAAGCGTTCCATGAGTACCGGTTATGCTGGTGTTCAAAACCCATTATTTAGCGAAGATCATACGAAGATGTTCTTCTCAGATGCTAAGAAAGGGCTTCAGGAAATTATTGCTGCAACTAAACAATATTTGGATTAAAATAAATTCTTTACCAAAAAATCAGAAACAATTAATTTTGTTTCTGATTTTTTGTTAATCATTTAAGTAAATTCTATGTAACAACTACGTAAAGGCTAGGTAAAGTTTTAGTTAAACGGTTTTGCAAACTGGAAATCTAGGATATTATCAACTTGTCAGAGGATTTAATTAAATTATTTGGAGATGGAATTAATGGACATGAAATATGGTAAAGTCCTGCTATTGGCGGCTTCTTTAGGGGTTAGCTTAGCCTTTAGTCCAGAACTTACTTCCAGCGCAAAAACTGGTTTAAAGGTAAAGTCTGAAACTACGCTTAAAACCTATCCCAGCAAATCAAATGTAACGTTCACTGGTAAAGATGCCCTTTATTCGAAGATAAAGGGACAAAAGGGAGCAAAATTAATTGCTTCTAGAAACACTTTGAAGAAGTTAGCTAATTCAGAGCTTTCAGTGGATAACTTTGTGGCCCAAAAAATTGCGACCACGAATTCTAAAAAGGTGTTCTATAAAATAAAATCCTTTAATGGAAAATACACCGGTTGGATTTATGGTGGCAAATCATCCAAAAAGATTGCTGGCGGTCTTAAACCTTATCAGACTTTCCGCCCAACATCACTGACCGAAGAAATGAAAAACAATCAATTTATCATCACTTCCCCCGGTTTTGCAAATGATGGAAAAACTGTCACCTACCAAGCTCCAGAAAATACTGAATATGGTAAGGGACGAGTAATTGGCGATTCAATTTCTCTAAACCAAGTTCCTTTTAAAATTGACAAAGCCGGAGTTAGAGGAAGAGAAAAAGATTTGTGGGTGCACATTAAAGCGGTAAATCCTCAAAATTCTTTTGCAGATGGCTGGATTTTGTTAAGTGGTCTTTCTACATACAAAGGAGATATTCCAAGCAACGCAATTCAAATTAGAATTGTTACTCCGCATAACCAAACACTTGCTTCTTTTAACTATACAAAAGCAAATGCTCAGCCGGGACAGCCAATTGGAATTACTGCAGGAACAACAAGCTATTCTTTGGGAGCTGATGACCAAGCTGCTATTCAACAAAAAGTTAACCAACTTCTTCAAGGGACAGGTTATGGTGTTTCAATGTCTGGAAGTCAGGCAAGCTATTTAGCCTCAACTCCATTTGGTGGGTCTTCTTCAATTACCGCACTGCCAGTATCACCAGTTCTTAGTGACTCAGTAAAGATAACCCTAGTAAATGATCGTGACCAAGTATTAAATACTGTTTATTACACTCCTATTTCTGCCGCTGCCCCAGGCACTACTCTTGGAAGCAATGGCCAATTGGGAGACTCTGTTCAGGGAGATATCCAAAGTGAAATTGATAACGCCTTTAAAGACTCCGCTTATTCGCTCAAACTTTCCCAAGATCAGATAACCCAGTTAGCAAATACTCAGGTCGGCTCAACGGTAGAATTACAGGCAACTATGGACGGAAAAATTGCCGACAATGCCGTCAGAATAAACTTAGTCGACTCCTCAACCCATCAAATAATTAAATCATTTGATTATTCAAATTCAGATTCGGATGATCCAGCTCCAAAGGGTTCTCCTTTAGGAAAAAATGGAGTACTGGCTGATTCTGATGCTTCAAGCATTGCCCTGACCGCTCAATCAGATTTATCTGGTACTGGTTATCAATTTGGCAATCTGCCAGATTCCAATCAGTTGGGCCTTCTTGCCGCTGCAAAGTTGGGTTCATCTGTTGATATTCCGGTTTCTAAATAAGCAAGTTTAAGGGAGAAAGCAATTATGAAATTCAAAATCAAGAATTATCTGAAAAAGGTAATTTTAGCAGGGGCATTTTTTACATTTAGTATCACGCTTGGAGCATCTGCAAGCATTTTAACCATTCCAAGCGCTGATGAAAATGTTCCAGTTTACAATGAAGGAAATGTTTTAAAGGATTACTCTAGTAAAGACATTTATGCGGTGGACAATACTACCCCAATGGGAAATATGGACAGAAAGTATAATGCTAGAGTCCTCGATCCCAATGGCTATAACACGCCAGAAACTTTTAATGCCATCGCGGGGAGTAATACCAACACAAGTCTATCAACATTATTTTATTTACCAGAAGGATTTAACGAAACTAACTTTCAACACGGAAATTTCCAAAGTGTCACCTTAGATAATGAGGGTAATATTTACATTACTGAATCTAACGGAAGTGACACCGATTTAGGGGTAATTGCCAAATTCAATATTGATCAATTAAGAAAAATTGGTGTTGGCCAAAACCCTAACTTAATACTGAACGCATTCAGTTATTTTAACCCGTACACTCCTGAAGGGATCCAGCATAACCTGCAGTATGATAAGTTGTTCAATCAATCAAAAAGTCAATTCAAAGAAATCTCAAGTCTAAAAACCAAGCTTGGTAAACAAAAATCAGCCAAAAATAATTACGAAAACAAGGTTCGCGGACATTCCGTAAAGAATAAGAAATCAACTTTGAAGAAATTTGATAAAGAAATTAAATCAACTTCTGCAAAACTAAGCAAAGCAATTAAAAGTATATCAAAAGCCAAGGGAGCTAACGCAGATCTATTAAAGAACGTGCAGATCTGTGAAACTGCTCAACTTAGCCCTCAGGTGGATATTGGTCACGGTCAAACCTTAAGTTTCAACCCACAAAACAAGCATTTGTATATTGTTCAAGATAACATTTTAACCGATTTACAGTCGATGGAAGACAATAACCAAGTTCTGGAAATTGATCCAAATACGATGCAGCCAATTAGAAAGTATGAATTCAAAATGTGGCGTGGCTCATCAAGCAACCTTCAGTTGCATACTTTAGCGTTCGATAATGACGGAAATGCTTATTGGGGTCGCAAAAATGGTATGGGCTACATGTTCTTCTATGGTCGCTTAGATCAACATGACGTCCAGTTCCAGGCAGCCCCTGCCTACTTCAAGAACCGTGGTGGATCACCTAATCAGGATGTCGCAATGAACAATGCCACCGGCAGATTGTATTACATTACTGATGATATTTTGACCTCGATTCCTGTCACTGAAGTCCGAGATGGCAGTTTCACTGCTAGTGACATTCACTACCAAGTTTATGATTCAAAACGAGAATTTGAAGATATGACATTTGATAACCAAGGATATGGTTACCTACTTTCATTGTGGCCGGCCCAGATTATGAAGTCTTCGGCACCAATGGAATAACCAGAGTGGCATTTTGACCGCTTAGCTTCCGTAAGCTAAATTGAAAGCACCTAATTAGCCAGGTCTTGGCTAATTAGGTGCTTTTAGTTTAGCTCTAGGGAGCTGGTCAAAATGCCACGTTTCAGCTAGTTGAGAACAAAAGCCTGGTCGTGGATTTGGCCTAGCATGCTGGCTAAAATCTCGCGTTTCAATTATAGAAAAATATGATCTTTATAAATCAAATTCAAAAAGCACTTAATTAACCAGTTTAAATCAAGTTAATTGGGTGCTTTTGTTTAAAAATAAACTGTTTGAGCATTAAAAATCAAATGGCTTTAGATTTCTTAGCATTATCAATTGATCGATTCAAAAGTAGAACCAACCCCAAAGAAATCAATCCATAAAGAGCGCCGCCAAAACTAATTTTATTTAGGCCAACTGTCCCAACTAATATTGAAGCCGTGGCTGATCCCAAGGAAATGCCGTAATTAAAGAATATCGAACTCAAAGAAGAAGCTAAAACCATCGATTGCGGGTATTCTTTTTCTGCCAAATTTAAGAAATGCATTTGAATTGGAGAATTTAAAACCGTAACAATTAAGGTTAAAACAAGCAAAATTGCCATGCCAGAGATCTTATTGTTCAATCCTAAGGGTAAAATTAGCAACAAGATAATATCGACAATGTAGTACTTAGGCATCAATTTTAAAGCATTAGGTTTTTCAGCTAAATAACCTGAAAATCGGTTATTAAGGATACTCATAATTCCAATTATAAATAATAGAACGTTCAACAATGATGTGCTAAACCCCATCGAAGTTGTAAGAAGTGGGCGAATATATGTGTAATAGGTGTACATCATAGCTGCAGTGAATAATACTAACGCAATTGCGTAATATATCCGCGAATCCATTAAAATTGTAAGCTGTGATCTAATTGTACTTTTGGTTTGAGGAATTTTTTTCGGCAGGAGAAAAATAAGAAGAACAAAAGTTATTAAGGATATTCCCGAAACTCCCCAAAAGGAATATCGCCAACCAATACTTGTACTAATCGAAACCCCAATTGGAACTCCAAAAACTGAAGCAATGCTAAACCCAGCAAAAACCCAGGAAATTAAATAAGCCCGCTTATTTCTGGGGGCAATTTGGTTGGCAAAAATCATTACCAGGGAAATTATTGAACCTGCGGTAGTAGCGGAAACCATTCGTGAGATCATCATAAAAGTAAAGTTTGGTGCAATAGCACTTAGTGTGTTTCCAATTAAAAAAATAACCATCAAAGTAAGCAGTGTTTTATATCGACTATATTTGCTAGTCAATACCGTAACAAATGGCGTGCTGACCGCATATACCGTCGCAAAAATTGTAACCAAATATCCAACTAAAGAAATTGGGACCGAAAATGTTTTTGCCAAATCTGACAAAACCCCAACAACTAAGAACTCATTGCATCCCAGCATAAATGCAACTAACACAAACACGACTGATTGGATTCGGTACCTGGTCACAATTTACATCTCCTTTTATTTATCAGATCAATAAAAATCCAATTAATATCTTATCATATTGTTTCTAAGCTTTAACAGGCGGATGGCCATTAATAAAACCAAATTGTTTCTATTCCAATAATGTCTGACAATGTTAACAATTTGAATCTTTTAAGCCTAAGTGTATAATTGCCCTAAATCAAATTAAGCCAGTCAGAAATTGAAAGTGAGTGGACATAATGGATGATTTAGATACTAAAATTCTCAATATTATTCAAACTGATGGCAGAGCATCAGTAAAAAGCATTGCAGAAAAGTGCTTCATTTCTGCACCCTCTGCTTCTGTCCGTCTTCAAAATCTGGAAGATTCGGGGTTCATCAAAGAATATTCAGCTGAAGTGGATTACGAAAAGCTCGGTTATTCTATCAAAGCATATATTAGAATTGATGTCAGTGCAAAAGACAAGGAAAAATTTGTTAAGACCGTTCAGCCAATTCCTAATGTTACTGAGGTTGAAATGATCACTGGCGATGCCTCAATGCAGGTAGAAACCTATTTCAAAACAATGCAAGACCTAAATGAATTCTTATTGAAACTAAACAATTTTGGTGACACTCATACAAACATCGTTTTCTCTACCGATCTAGGGCCACGACCTTTGAATCTGGAAAATAGCAAATAGGCAATTGTCTATTTGCCTTTTTTTACTTCTCAAACATTTTCGTAGGCAGAAATATCATTTTGCCTTTCTTTTCTAAAAATGAATATGTTTTCTTACTAATCATGTTAAAAGATATGACATAGCTCTTCTATTTTCGAAGTTATCTTGATATGATGTTGCCATCAAAGTTACAAAATGTTTTTAGCAATTATTTATGTCATTTGATTTTGTATAGGAGGGAATTGTCTATGAAAGAAGCAAAGATTACAAAGAACCAAGATGGAACAATGAGAGCGTTAAGTAATCGTCACGTTCAGATGATTGCCATTGGTGGAACGATCGGTACTGGACTGTTCTTAGGATCTGGTAGTACTATTAGCCAAACTGGTCCCTCAGTTTTAGTGATTTACATGGTATTAGGTGCTTTCTTCTATCTAATGATGAGAGCACTTGGCGAAATGTTTTATTCAGATCCTTCTCAGCATACTTTTGTTTCTTTCATAAATAAATACATGGGAGATACGATGGGCCACTTTTCCGGATGGACATACTGGATTGGGCTGGTGTTCGTATGTATGGCTGAACTAACCGCCATTGCAACATATGTTCAATTTTGGTTTCCACATTTGCCAGCATGGATCATTGAAGTTGTCTTTCTAGCAATTTTAGCTAGTGTTAACCTAATTGCCGCTCGACTTTTTGGTGAAGCAGAATTCTGGTTCGCAATGATCAAAATTGTCGCAATCGTCGCTTTAATTGCTACTGGAATCTTCATGATGGTTAAACACACCGTTACTCCTGTTGGAACTTCTTCATTTGGAAATATCTTATCAGGATTCAAAATGTTTCCTCACGGGGTTGGCGCATTCTTAAGTGCCTTTCCAATGGTCTTCTTCGCCTTTCAAGGGATCGAATTTGTTACTATTACCATTGGTGAAGCCAAAACTCCTCACAAGATTATTAAAAAAGCCGTTAACGAAACTTTACTAAGAATTACCATTTTCTATATTGGCGCATTAGTTGCCATCATGGGAATCATCCCCTGGACTAACTTGACTGCAGCCCACAGTCCATTTGTTCAAGTCTTCCAGCTTGCTGGTGTTCCTGCAGCAGCTGCAGTTATCAACTTTGTTGTTTTAACTTCTGCCGCTTCTTCTTTGAACAGTTGTATTTTCTCTGCTGGTCGTCACTTCTATCAGTTAGCAACTGAAACACCTAAAGACAGCAGAATGTACAAACATTTCGCCAAGATTTCAAGAACCGGCGTTCCTGCTCCCGCAATCATCTTTACCGCAGCACTAGTTGTTATTACTCCAATCTTGAGTTTGACTCAATCAATTGCCGGTGTCTTCAGTTTAGTTACAGGCTGCTCTAGTGATATGTTTGTTATCGTTTACTTCCTCTCGATGGTGGCTCACAGAAAATATCGTCAATCAAAAGACTTCTTGGAAGATGGTTTCAAGATGCCATTGTATAGCGTCACTAGCCCATTAATCATCGCTTTCTTCCTAGCAATTTATGTCAGCCTACTATTTGTTCCAGGTTACACTATCGGTGCTATTGGTGGTCTTCTCTGGGCAGTTGTATTTGGTGGAGTTACTTATCTTCATCAAAGAAAATTGTCATCAGAAGCTGCCAGTCAGAGTAACTAAGCAAAGTTTAAAATATTAATATTGAAATTATTAATGGATCTCAGTTCGGATTATGAAGTGAGGTCCATTTTTATATTGCATAAAATGTTCATAAATTGAGAACATGTGTCTATTTGGACAAAACATTTTATTAGGCAAGAATTGCGTTTTGCCTAACAAAAGTAAAAATAATTGCGCTTTCTTACTAATGTTATGAATTCTTCCATGGTTTTACTTTAATCATTACCGTTAGCAATGATACGATAATTTCAGTTGCAAATTAAAAATAGATTAGAATTTGCGAAGCAAAAATCTTAGATGGGGGCTTCAAAATGAAAGAAACAAAGTATCAAGTGAATCAGGACGGGACCATTAGGGCGTTAAGTAATCGTAATGTTCAAATGATTGCCATTGGCGGAACAATTGGAACCGGACTTTTTCTTGGGTCAGGAACAACAATCAGCAAGACTGGTCCTTCAGTTTTACTGATCTACCTTTTGTAAGGGATGTTCTTTTATCTCATGATGAGAGCTTTAGGAGAAATGTTTTATTCCGATCCTTCTCAACATACTTTTGTTTCCTTCATTAATAAGTACCTTGGTCCGACAGTTGGTCACTTTTCAGGTTGGACTTACTGGTTAGGATTAGTATTTGTCTGCATGGCTGAATTAACAGCTGTTGCGACATATGTCCAATATTGGTTCCCAAATTTACCAGCATGGATAATTGAAATAACATTTCTCGCTATTCTTGCCAGTGTTAATTTGATTGCGGCCAGACTTTTCGGGGAAGCCGAGTTCTGGTTCTCAATGATTAAAATATTAGCAATCTTAGCTTTAATCGCTACTGGGATCTTTATGATGGTTAAACACACTGCAACACCTGTTGGCCATGCTTCAGTTAGTAACCTTCTGGCTGGCTTCACCATGTTTCCACATGGAATTACTAGTTTTGTAAATGCAATTCCAATGGTCTTCTTCGCATTTATGGGCATTGAATTCGTAACTATCACCATTGGCGAAGCAAAGACTCCTCATGTGATTATCAAAAAAGCTGTTAACGAAACCTTACTTAGAATTTTGTTCTTCTATATTGGTGCTCTTGCAGTAATTATGGGAATTATTCCTTGGACTAGTTTAAATGCTAATAGCAGCCCATTTGTTCAAGTATTTAAAATAGCTGGAGTCCCTGCAGCCGCAGCATTTATTAACTTTGTTGTTTTAACTTCAGCCGCATCTTCTTTGAACAGTAATTTGTTCTCAGCTGGCCGACACTTTTATCAGTTAGCTACTGAAACACCAAAAGACAGTAGAATGTACAAATTCTTTGCCAAAATCTCAAGTAACCGTGTTCCCGCAACAGCAATCATTTTCACTGCAGCAATTGTTCTAGTCACCCCATTGATGAGTTTAACTAAGTCAGTTTCTACTTTATTTACCACGATTGCCGGTTGTTCAAGTGATATGTTCATTATCGTTTATGTTTTAGCAATGTTTGCTCACAGAAAATATCGTCAGTCAAAAGATTTTCTGCCAAATGGTTTCAAAATGCCTCTTTACAAGATATCCAGCCCACTAGTTATTGCATTTTTCGGCTTCGTTTATCTTAACCTATTCTTGATTCCAGGCGATACCATTGGAGCAGTTGGTTCACTTCTTTGGGCAGTGATTTTTGGTGGCGTTACTTACCTTCACGAAAGAAAAGTCGTTGCTCAGCCTGTAAATCAACAACAACAGCAACAATAATTTATGAAATTATTAAAATAGTAGAAGCAAAAAGAAATTTGTGCTTTTACTATTTTTTATTGTCTAACATTATTAAATTAGCAAAACAATGATCCCAACATTAAGATTATTCACCATACATTATTCATATGAAGGCGTTTTGTTTTGATTTTTATTGAATTCAAATGTAAATTCCACTTTTTTCACTTAATTAGTCAAAAAAGGAATTTTAACTAATATAATCAAAAATGAAGCGCTTTCCAAACTAATGATGTTAAAAAATCTGACATATACCTTTAATTTAGACTTCTCACGAACTACGGTGAAGTTAATCACTAGTTAATAACTCGTTAGCTGGTGGGGATCTTAATGAATTGGAGGAATTGTCTATGAAGCAAACTAAGATTACAAGAAATGCCGATGGCACGATGCGGGCTTTAAGTAATCGTCATGTTCAAATGATAGCCATTGGCGGCACGATTGGTACTGGCCTATTTCTAGGTTCCGGAATTACACTGAGTAAAACTGGGCCATCAGTCCTTTTAATCTATATGTAATTGGATTTTTCTTCTACCTAATGATGAGAGCAATTGGTGAAATGTTCTACTCAGATCCATCTCAACATACTTTTGTTTCCTTTATCGATAAGTATTTGGGACCGACAATGGGACATTTTTCTGGCTGGACCTATTGGCTTGGACTAGTCTTTGCCTGCATGGCTGAACTCACCGCCATTGCTACTTACTTCAAATACTGGTTTCCCAACGCGCCTGCTTGGTTAACGGAAATCTGCTTTTTAGCAATTTTGGCCAGCGTAAACCTAATTGCTGCCAGAGTTTTTGGCGAAGCAGAATTTTGGTTCGCAATGATTAAGATCTTCGCAATTTTAGCAATGATTGCCACCGGAGCATTTATGATGTTTAAATATCAATCAACTCCATTGGGTCACGCTTCAGCTGGTAACATCTTCAATAACTTTCAATTATTCCCTCATGGCGTTTATAGTTTTGTTAGTGCTTTTCCAATGGTATTCTTCGCTTTTCAAGGAATTGAATTTGTCAGTATCACAATTGGTGAAGCAAAGAATCCTCACACAGTAATTAAAAAGGCGGTCAACGAAACACTTTTGAGAATTTTGATTTTTTATATTGGTGCTTTGGTGGTCATCATGGGAATTATTCCATGGACTAGTTTAAATGCTAACTCCAGTCCATTTGTTCAAGTATTTAAATTGGCTGGTTGGCCAGCAGCCGCAGCATTTATTAATTTCGTTGTTTTAACATCTGCTGCTTCCTCACTGAATAGCTGCTTATTTTCAGCAGGTAGACACTTTTATCAATTAGCTACTGAAACTCCAAAGTATAGCCGAATGCATAAAATCTTTGCTCATATATCAATGGAAGGAGTTCCTGCTCCGGCTATTCTAGTAACAGCTGCGTTAATCTTATTAACTCCTTTGATGAGTCTGACAAAAGCCATTGCTTCGGTATTTACCTTAGTTGCTTCAGGATCCAGTGACATGTTCATTTTGGTTTACGCACTAGCTATGATTGCCCATAGAAAGTACCGAGAGTCAAAAGACTTTTTGCCAAATGGTTTCAAAATGCCGCTTTACAAAATTACCAGTCCATTGACAATTGCTTTCTTTGTATTGATTTATATGAGCTTGTATCTAGTTCCAGAAGATGCTATCGGTGCAATGATGACCATTGGCTGGGCAGTGATCTTCGGCGGCTTAACTTACCTTCACGAAAGAAAATTGGAAGATTCGGGAGCATTTGGTTCTCAACAATTTCAACATTAAAAAATTATAAGTTTAGCTGTGTGCATCAAAAAGCTTGGAAGTTATAACTTCCAAGCTTTTTATTTATCTATTTACCTTTTATTGATGAAAGTTTTTGAAGCTTTTAATTATATCCCTTGCACAATTTATTATTTGTCATATAATAATGAGTGAGTGATTACTCATTATTAAGAGAGGTGAATAAAATGCAAATAACAATTAAAGTATCAAACTTAAATCAAGGATATGGAAAAAATATTGTTTTACATGATATTAATCTTTCCGTAAAAAGCGGCGAGATCTTAGGCTTGATTGGCCCAAGTGGAGCAGGCAAAACCAGGTTAGTCAGCACAATTATGGGAATGTTAACGCCAAAAAAGGGTGAAGTATTTGTCTTAGGCAAAAAAATGCCAAACCGTAAAATTCTCGGCAAGATTGGCTATATGGCCCAAACTGATGCTCTTTATACCACATTAACTGCCAGAGAAAATCTTAATTTCTTTGGTTCCATGCAAGGTATTTCGAAAACTAATTTAAAGAAAACCATTCCCCAAGCAGCAGGAATAGTTAATTTAAATGCCGATTTGGATAAATATGTAAAGGATTATTCCGGCGGAATGAAACGCAGACTTTCGCTTGCAATCGCCCTAGTTTCTGATCCTGAAATATTAGTCTTAGATGAGCCAACAGTTGGAATTGACCCAGAATTAAGACAACAGATTTTGCAGGAACTTCATCAGGAAGCTAAGCAAGGAAAAACAATTCTTTTAACTACTCATGTGATGGAAGACGCCGAACAATCCGATCAACTGATGATGATCCGAAACGGAGTAGCAATTGCCCAAGGAACTCCTGGACAATTAATCAAAGATTACCATGTGAATACAGTTGAGGAAGTATTCTTAAAAGCAGGGAGGCTTCAAGATGAGAATTCTAGCAATCATTAAGCGAGTATTACGGGAGATGATTAGGGATAAAAGAACCCTGGCATTAATGTTTGTTGCCCCAATCTTTATTCTTTCGTTAATGTATTTTCTGTTTCAGTCAAATAACAATCAAACTGCAACTCTAGGGGTTAGAAATATCGACTCAGTTTTAGTAACTGCGGTAAAAAATGACCACTTAAAGATTCATAAAATCACTTCGACTTCTTCAGCAAAAAAAGTAATTCGTCAAAAAGACTATGCAGGAGTGTTAAGTCAATCAGGTGACAAATTAACTCTCACCCTCCAAAATAGTGATCAAAGCAAAAGCGCAATAATTAAACAAAGTCTTCAAGCAGCTCAAATCAAATTAAGAGGTGAAGCCGCCGCTACTGCTATTAAGGCCCAACAAAAAGCAATAAAGAAATTATCCACCGCCTTAACAACAATTGTGAAGCAAACTAGAATGCCCATTAAAGCTCCAGCAATGAGTAAGCCAAAAACTGCTTCTGTCAATTATTCTCTAAAGACTCATTACCTTTATGGGAACATTAATTCAACATTCTTTGATACACTTTTGCCAATAATGATTGGCTTCGTGGTTTTCTTCTTTGTCTTCTTAATTTCCGGAATTGCCTTGCTTAGAGAGCGAACCACTGGCACTCTTTATCGTTTACTGGCGACACCCGTTAAAAAAGGTGAAATTATTACCGGTTATTTAGCAGGATACGGAATTTTCGCCTTGATCCAAACCTTTATTATCGTTGCATTTACAATGTATGCATTTAAGATTCAAATCCTTGGAAATCTTTGGAATGTATTTATAATCAACATTTTAATGGCGATTGTGGCTCTGACAATGGGATTGTTTATTTCATCATTTGCGTCTTCAGAATTTCAAATGGTTCAGTTTATCCCTTTGGTAGTCATCCCTCAGATATTCTTTTCTGGAATAATTCCAATTGATCAAATTGTCAGCTGGTTAAGACCTGTAGCCAATATCATGCCGCTTTATTATGGAGCAACTGCAATGAGCAACGTGATTGAAAAGGGATTTACTTTCACTCAAATTCTTCCCCAATTAGGGATTCTAGTTCTCTTTGCATTATTATTTTTATTCTTGAATACAGTCTCGATGAACAAATATCGTCAGGTTTAAGGAGGTTAAAAAATGGCAAATACAGATATTCCAGCATTATTTGCTGAAAGTCTTACAAATTTAAAATTAACCGATAAACAAAAAGCAGTCCTGGAAGCTAGTTTAAAATTATTTTCTGAGAAAGGATTCGACAACACTAGCACTAGTGATATTGCAAAACTTGCCGGCGTCTCCGAGGGAACAGTTTATAAACAATTTAAAACTAAAGCAGGCATCCTTAAAGCAATTGTTGAACCTTTTGCAGAAAATGTAATTCCGCTGGCGGCAACAGAATTTTTAGACGAAGTCAGTACTGAAAATTTACCTGATTTTAAAGACTTTTTGACGACAGTTATCAAAAATCGGTTTCAGTTTGCAATGAATAACCTGCCTCAATTAAGAATCCTTTTCCATGAGGCAATAACTACCCCAAAAATATCCGAAAAAATCAGCAAAGAAATCCTGACTCTTCTATCAAGTAACTTGAAGCAGGCATATCTTTTTTATCAAACAAAGGGTGAATTAGTTAAATGGTCGCCAGACCGGATTTTTAGATATATGATTTCAACTGTTGTCGGGTATGTTATCCCTGTGCTTTTAATTCCTGGATTAACATTGGATGTCGACCAGGTAACAAAAGAATCTACTGAATTTTTACTTAAGGGCTTAAGCCCCAAGTAAATAACCTGATTTAGTTAAGAGAAAAAATTAATATTCAAAAAAGAAAAACTCCAGAGAAGACAAAGTAAACTTATGACTTTACCGATAATTATTAGCAACCTCGTCCTTGGATGTTTGTGCCTTTACCCAACTTTTGTTGAAAGATACGGTTTAACCAAACTTCAAAAAAACATCTTAAGAGTGATTGGCATCTGTTTAATTGTATTTGTTTTAATAATGCTCTCTGCTAACCATTTCAAGTAAATCAGAATATCTAAATTATTTCTTCAATAGTTTTTAACACGCCGTCGTGATTATTATCCCATTTAGTGACATGTCCAGCGGCTTTTTTGATCTTTTCAGCAGAATTTTTCATGGCATAGCTATTCGCATTCATAGTCAACATACTTAAATCATTTTCATTATCGCCAAATGCAACAACTTCATCATCAGAAATATTAAACAATTTTTGAAAAACTTTAATACCCGAACGTTTATTAGCAATTCCAGAACCAATTAGGTCTGTATTGAATCCAGAATTTTCTACTTTCAATTGTTCGGGAAGATTCTGCCTAATTTTTTCTGTTACTTCATCTAAATTCACGCCTTGGGCAAAACTAACAGAGACTTTAGTAAAGTTGTCTCCGACTGTTGCTGCAGAAATTTTTGCCAAAGATGGAACTTTAAATACCGGCCTAAAATATTGCTTAACAAACTTAAACCCAAGCGGATCTATACTTTGGTTAACGTATGTCCCAACTAAACCAGAGACAAGTTCATTTAAAACAAAGTCCTTTGGAAAAATTTTAGCAATTAAATCAAGAATTTGGTGAACTTGATCTTCGGTGATTTCCGCAATCTGCATCATATCAGAAGCATTGTGAACAATAGCTCCATTTTGTGAAATGTAGCCAATTTGATCGGCAACTTCACTAAATTTATGACGGAGCCTTTGATACTGGGAACCACTAGCGGCAACAAATTTAATATTTTTTTGTTGCATTGTTTTAAAAAGAGCCAAAAACTTTTCTTTATTATAAAGATGGTTGTCATTTAACAGGGTTCCATCCATATCTACAGCGATAAGTTTAATCATAATTCTCCTCCTCAAAAGTTCAGCTAATATGTTTATTATAACTGAATCATTTCTTTGAACTTATCTTTAAGAATTAAACACTTGGCAAATGAAGAAAAACATGTTTATAATTGGTTATGCTTACAAAAAGTAAGCACACTTTTTAAAAAGGAAGGTCTAGAAATAATGACAGTGTTTGCTGCATTTGATCATGATGAAATCATTGATTATTTGAAAAAACAGGTAAAAGACGGCAAAGTATTTACCGATGAAGATACCCTTAAAAAGCATTCTTTTTCACCGAACGTAACAAGTGAACAAAGCGGGTTAGCCAGTGCTTTTATTGAAGCTCATTCAACTGAGGACGTGAAAGGCGTCTTGAAGGCAGCCCGAAAATTCCATATTCCAGTAATTACTCAAGACCAGTTCACAAGTACCGTTGTTGGCGCTGATGGAATTACCAACAGTTTCATTATTTCAACGGCTAAAATGAATAAAATTAAAGAAATCAGTAAAGCTGACTCCGTTGCCGTCGTTGAACCCGGAGTTATTAACGGTGATTTGGATAAAGAAGCTCGTAAGCAAGGGATGTTTTATGCTCCAGATCCTGGTTCACGGCCAATGTCTGGAATTGGCGGCAATGCAGCCACTAACGCCGGTGGTATGAGCACAGTTAAGTATGGGGCCACTAGAGACAATGTTTTGGGCCTTAAAGTTGTTTTGGCCGATGGCAGAGAATTAAAGCTTGGCGGCAGAACTTTAAAGCAGACCTTCTCTTATGATTTGACCCATTTATTTGTGGGCTCTGAGGGAACTCTTGGAATAATTACCGAAATCACTGTCAAATTAATGCCAATTCCTTTGGGAACTCCTTTGATGGGAATTGCCTTCTTTGAAGATATGGGGACCCTTGCTAAAGCAGTTGCCGATATTCGAATTTCCGGAGTCTACCCAACTATGCTTGAAGCTTTGGATGCTAAGACTATTGCAGCTATCGATAAGCTAGATGGCACAAACTACAGTGCAAATGGCGGTTCCATGTTGATTTTTCAAACTGGATGTCAGCACAAAAGCAGCCGAAGATTTGTTAAATAAACTTCTCGACAAATACAATGCCAAAAATGTGACTGTTACTACTGATGCAGCCGAGCAACGAAAATTGGAGAAAGTCCGTCAAGATATGTTGCCAGCAATCTTTACCGGCAATAACGCAATTATGGAAGATATGGCAATGCCGCTTTCCAAGTTAGCTCCAATGATGGATTATGTTGCTAAAGTTGCCGATGATCTGAACGTTACAATTTATACTGCAGGTCATGCTGGTGATGGCAACGTCCATCCCACAGTTGCTTGGCCTCAAGATGAAAAAGATGTTCCAGAAAATGTATTAAAAGCTCTCCAATTAATTTTCCATAAGACACTTGAGCTTGGTGGCACCATTTCAGGTGAGCACGGAGTTGGGATGTTAAAGAATCAGTGGAATAACGAAGAACTTGGTGACAATGTCGATTATGTTCAACACCAAATCAAAGGATTATTAGATCCGATGAATTTGTTAAATCCAAAGAGAAAAATAAACTAAAAAAATCGCCAAGTTGGGCGATTTTTTATTATGCTTTTGAAGCTGCGATGTATGCATTGTATGTTTTTTCATCAAAACAAACCATTTGAACGTCCAGTGGATGATCAAATTCACGAATTGTCTTCACAGCGATTGGGGCTGCTTGATCCAAGGGATAATCATAAACACCAGTACTTAGAGAAGGAAAGGCAACTGTTTTACAATTGTTCTCTACCGCCCTTTTTAAACTATTGAGGTAGCAGTTTTTCAATAAGGTTGGTTCATTACGATTACCTCCGTGCCAAATAGGTCCTGGAGTATGGATAATGATTTTGGCATCAAGATTAAAAGCTGGCGTTACTTTTGCTTCACCAGTCGGACAGCCATTTAACTTTAAACAGGCTTCACTTAACTGTGGTCCTGCAGCTCGATGAATCGCACCGTCAACCCCGCCACCGCCTGATAGGGCTGTATTAGCAGCATTAACAATTGCATCTACTTTTAGTTTAGTGATGTCGCCTTGAACAATTTTTAAATTTGCCAAACAAATCACCTCAATTTTTATTTACTAAGTCAATTGTAGCAAAAGTAGGGACAATTTAAATCATCCTATTTAGTCTGAATTTATTTCTCCGGCTTGGAACGAACCTTTAAATTTTCGCCAAAAAACGTGGATATAAGTAATATCAGTTTACATTGCCAATCTCACACTATAAAATATTAACTAAGCAGAAAGGAAGTTTTTATCTTGAAAAAACAGATTTTTAAAGCACTCGCATTAGTATCTTTATCAGTTTCTGGTCTAGGATTAGGATTTACAGCAGCCAATTCTAACCTTACCGCCCAAGCCGCTACGTACAAATCAGTTCCAAAGGCCCTTCAAGGAAAATGGAGTGATAAGGCTGGAAAATTTGAACTCAATTTCACTTCTAGTAAATTCACTTTTACTGGTTTTTCTGGTAAAAAAGTTCTTGGAAGCTATAAGTATGCTTTTAGCAACAAAACATTCTCAGTTTCCACTTACAAATCTGGTTATTATAAAATAGATAATCCAAAGCTTAAAGGGGACAGTTCATCAACCTTCTACTTAAAACCAAGTACTTTAAAGGGTAAAAAAGTATTATTGGAAATATTCCCATTCACTGGGAGCAACAAAGTATACAATACTTATTATCTTAAATAATAAAAAAACGTCCGAAAGGGCGTTTTTTATTTTCCTTAATACATTAGAAATTAAAACCAAAAATACTAAAATTGGGTCTAACCAAGCGCCATATCAGGGAAACCTTCATTGTATTCTCGTTAAATCAAAAAAGAGGCTCAGATTTTACCCAAGCCTCTTGCCTAATTTTATGATAGAAGTTCGTAAGTCGCCTTTACCCTTAATCTTTACTTTCCCTTGTTTCTCCAACTCAGTCATGCGGTAACCATACCACCAGTCCGGAATCCCTGATGGACCATTTTTGACAGCATCACCAACAACGTTGGCTCCAGTTCCACCCTTTTTGCCAATCGCCTTAATTAAGAATTGGTCATAAAAATCAGCAGGAAGGTTAATAAGCTCACCATTAATCTGGGCACGAATCTGTGAATGCTCAGTTGTGATCCGTTGCCACTCATAAGAATATGATTGACGAATTTCCTTGGGAATTTCAGTTTCAAACTGTTCAAAATGGCGACTGTCAAAGTCACTATCAGTAAGTTCACCCATTCTCGATAAAATAATGTATTTATCTTTATCAGGGTATTCCAAGGGCAGGCAGATACTCTTGAATTCAATATCTTTGTCTTTAAGTAAATCACAAAGCCATAGGAACCCCAAACGGTCGTCAGGCATTGTTGACCACCAGACTCGAATTGGTTTATTGCCCTGAATCATTCCTCTGAGCTGGTCTAACTTAACTTGCCAGTTATGCTTTATTTCGTCCACAGTTTCTAGAGGGTAGGAATACTTAGCTTTGAAGCTAACAAAATCATCCGCAATCTTAGGATCAGTCATTCTCTTTAGATCACCAAACTGCAAATCCATTTGCAGGCCCATAGTTAATCGTGGGTCTTGATGTAAAACGTTATAGTAATATTGTAAAGTGGCTCCAAAACTGTCACTAAATGTTATCTCCATTCATTGTTCCCCCCAAACAATATTTATTTTTTCGTTTGCTGTATGTACCATTATAACAGAAAAAGGCTGACCCAACGTGATGAATCAGCCTTTATTATGTTTCGGCAGAAGTTGCCGCTAAAACAATTATATGTTATGTGTCGGCAGGGACGCCGAAATTTATTATATGTTCTATCAGGTCTATTAGGCGTTAACTTCTTGGAACTTTCTAATCGCAGAAGCTAAACGTTTGATACCAATTTCAATTTGATCTTCAGGTGTATTGGAAAAGTTTAATCTGAACCTGCCAGAAGGTGCATTATTAGCATAAAATGGTTCACCCGGGACAAAAGCAACATTGTTTTTAATACACTCATCAAACATAGCCTGAGTGTTCACATCACCAGGAACTTCAACCCATAAGAACATGCCACCATCCGGATTACTAAATTTAACGTCTGATGGAAAATACTTCTTCATCGCGTTGATCATTACATCTTTGCGTTTAACATACATGGCACTGATTTTTTTAATATGGGCTTCAACATCGTTTTCAGCAAAAAACTTAGCAACAACAAACTGGACGAAATTGTCAGTATGGACGTCTGCCGACTGTTTCATGAAAGTAAATTTCTTGATTAACTGAGGACCAGCAACAATCCAGCCAACCCTAATCCCTGGGGCTAAAATCTTTGAAAATGTACTCATGTATATCACATGACCGGTTTTATCAAAAGATTTAACTGCAGGAATATTTTCACCTGTGAAGCGAATTGCTCCATAAGGATTATCTTCCAAAATCATAACATTATACTTTTCAGCGATTTGAACCATTTGCTTTCTGCGTTCCACTGACATTGTTCTACCAGTAGGATTTTGGAAGTTTGGTACCGTATAAATCACTTTTGTATTCGGATTATCAATAATTGCCTGTTCTAGTTGATCCATTCTCATCCCATCATCGTCCATATCTACTCCAACGAAATGTGCACCATATGATCTGAAAACATCCACTGCGCATAAGTAGGTTGGTCTTTCAATAATAACGGTATCTCCTGGGTCAACAAACATCTTGCCGGTTAAATCAATGGCTTGCTGAGATCCGGTAGAAATCATAACATGATCTGCATCGGTAACAACTCCATCACGTTTAGAGCGTTGCACGACTGTATCTATTAATTTGCCGACACCTTTGGCAGAGCCATACTGTAAAGCAGCAGCCCCGTCTTCATCCATTACTTCTTCAGCGGCCTTTTTTACCCCGGCAATTGGAAAAAGCTCGGGTGCAGGTAAACCACCGGCAAAAGAAATAATTCCTGGTTTCCCGGCGACCTTTAAAATATCGCCAACTGGATCACTATCCGACTTTGGCACTCGACTCGAAAATTCAAAATTCATGCAATAACCTCTTCTCCTGAACACTAGTTACAACTCTATTTTTAAATAACTTATCTTTCGATTTATTTACGTGGGTTCCATGTTTTAATTAAATTAAAGTTTAACTCCACACGCGTGGTGCTAGTTAAAT
>DIDF01000063.1 GCA_002418005.1 Lactobacillaceae bacterium UBA5807 | reverse complement strand
GATTAATTATAGAATTTGCCCCTTGTAAAAACAAAAACTTTTTGCCTTAGGTATCAGATCAATGAGGGATACGGTAAAATTCAATACTCAACAAAATACTTTAACTCGCTTTATAAACTGAGAGATTTTTTGAAAAATACCAAAAAAAGTTCAAAATTGCAGCCAGTCAAATTTGAACCTGGAAAAATTATCGAACAGCTTTGGCGAATTCAGTTAAGTATTACTAAAGGCCAACCAACGCATATTGATTTGGTCACTGAATGTTATGAAAAAGGGCGGGTATTGGTTGGGTGCCCAGTTTTTTGCCATGAAAATTGTTCGCAAAAATTACCGATTTTTAAAGGCTCAATTTTGAACTGGCGAGTCTTTTTAACCTTACAAATCTTCGAAACCAACCGCAAATTTATTCCCGATTCCACATTAAATACTATTTATTAAAGTTCACTTAAAATACTGGGATGTGAATTTGCCCAAGTGATGAATTTTTCCGTTTTGTATAAAAAGGAATTTCGATCTTTTTTAAGCTTGCTTAAAAGACATAACCTCATCAAATATACTTTGAAAGGAATTGAAGTTATTAAACAGCCCGAATGGTTCTCTGATTATTATTCCAAACAAAATTATTTGGCGGCTAATATTCAAATAATGTGATAGGCTAGGGTTAATTTAACTCAAGGAGGATGCCATGGCCGTAAAGAAATTACCATTAAGAAAAGATGTGCCCGATAATCTTAAGTGGGATCTTACCACAATTTATCCATCTGATCAGGGTTTTGAAGAGGATTTTAAAGCTGTTTTTGAACAAATAAAACCTTTAAAGTCTCTTTCTGGGACGATGAAAGATGCTAAATCACTTCTGTCTGTGACGGAGAAGGTTTTACAAAATAGCCGAAAATTGGAAAAAGCTTTTGTTTATGCCCAATTGAAGAATGATAGTGACACAAGTGTCGATAAATACCAAGCAATGTTATCAAAAGTATCAGGTTTGGCGGCAAAATTTGGTTCGGCTACCGCATGGTTTGAACCGGAGTTGTTAACCATTTCTGCAGAAAAAATGAAACAATTTTACCAAACAGAACCAAAACTTCTTCAGTATCAACGCATGTATGATGTTGTTTTTGAAAAACGGCAACATATTCTTTCGGATGATGTTGAAAAGATTTTTGCCGGGGCTAGTGATATTTTTAATTCTGGCGAAAAAACTTTTGAAGTTCTTTCTGAAACTGATCTTTCTTTTCCAATTGTCAAGGATGACAGTGGTAATTCAGTTCAGTTATCTCAGGGAGTGTATGGGATATTACTTGAATCTGCTAATCAAAATGTTCGAAAAGAAGCTTTTGAAAAACTTTACAGTGTATATAAACAGTTTCAAAATACTTTGGCAACAACTTTGACAACGAATATTAAAAATCATAATTTTGAGGCAAGAACTTGGCACTTTGATTCCGCACTTCAAGCAGCTTTGTCTGACAATGAAGTCCCAGTTTCCGTTTACAAGAATTTGATTTCTGTTGTTAATGAACACTTAGATCTATTACATCGTTATGTTGCTTTAAGAAAAAAGATTTTGGGTCTTCCCAAACTCCATATGTATGATATGTATACTTCTTTAGTCGGAGACGATGCACCAAAGTATACTTTTGACAAAGCCAAAGAAGTTGCCCTTGATGCTTTGGGGGTCATGGGCAAAGACTACATTTCTCATGTTAAAGAAGAATTTAATAATCGCTGGATTGATGTTGTGGAAAATCGTTACAAAAGAACTGGTGGTTATTCTTCAGGTACTTATGATACGAATCCGTTTATCTTACTCAACTGGAAAGATAATTTGGACAATTTGTATACTTTAGTTCATGAAACTGGCCACAGCATGCATAGCTATTACACTAAACATAATCAGCCTTACCAGTATGGAGATTATTCAATTTTTGTTGCAGAAATTGCTTCGACAACAAATGAAAATCTTTTAACAAATTATTTTCTTAATAAATACCAAGACGATAAAAATATGAAAAAGCACATTCTCAATTACTTCCTTGATGGCTTTAAGGGCACAGTATTCCGTCAGGCTCAGTTTGCGGAGTTTGAGGAATATGCCCACCAAAAGGACGCTGAAGGGACTGCTTTGACGTCAGGCTTCCTTGATAATTACTATTTAAAGTTGAATCAAAAATATTATGGGGATGCAGTTATTTCAGATCCACAAATTGCTCTTGAATGGGCTAGAATTCCTCACTTTTATTATGATTTTTATGTTTATCAATATTCAACCGGATTTGCGGCAGCTTCTACGTTAGCTAATAAAATTGTTAATGGGACCAATGATGACTTGAAAAACTACTTTAGCTTTTTAAAGGCGGGAAGTTCTGATACTCCCATCAATATTATGAAAAAGGCCGGAGTAGACATGACAACAACGGATTATTTAGAAACAGCCTTTAGCATTTTTGAAAAACGACTGGATGAATTTGAATCATTGTTTTAAATTGATGAAAAAACGAGTGTCTCGGAAAATTTCTGAGACACTCGTTTTGGCTATTTTTATTTAAAAAGTTAACTTTAGAATAAAACACTAATCTTCGAAACATTACAAGCAGCCTTATTTTGCTGGGTCAGATTTTCAAAATGATTGACGGATTTAAGACTTCTTTGACAGAAATGAAGCAATGACGGATAATCAAAATTTCTAATTAATAAGCCACTTTTTTCAACTGCTGAGTTAAAGATAACCGCGCTTTCTGGCTGAGTAACTTTCATTCGATGAATAATTCTTTGATCAGATTGAAAAATCTTCATAGCAAGGTCGGAACGACGGTCATCAACGAACATGTCTAAATCTAAGCCGATTTGTTTTGCAACTTGTAAAACTAATTGGTCACAATAATTTTGCTTTGCATTAAACAGTCGGTTTTGGAGATTCATCAAAAACTCGCGGCCAATCTTTTTGCCTTGAAATGAGGCTGCTTTATAATCCAAAACCACATCGTAAGGGATGCTACTACTAATTTTTAACCTTTTTTTACAATCGTTTAATGCTCTTAAATTAAGCATCGGAATAAAGTTAACCGAACAATTAATATTCAACTTTTTAGAAATCTTTTCAATCGACTCTTCTGCCGAAAGGCTGTGTTTTTTCATTGGGTCGACAAATAAATAAATTTCTAAGACCATATGTATCCTCCATAAATAAAATCCCTCAATTAACGATATCTTCACATGTCTTCTACTAGAATAACAGCTTTAGAATTAAAAACAAATTTTTTGTTTGGACCGTGTGTTTACTGAATTTTTTCGTATGGACAATATATGTTAAAATAAACGAGGCTCGTTAAAATTGTGTGGCTATGCATAACAGCAACCAATTATATAACGTTAATGTTATATAAAGTAATGCGATTTTCTTTTTTAGAGTTATCGTTTTGTAAGATAGGAAGTGTTAGGCTTGGTTGAAGATTGGGATAAATTTTTGATTCCGTACAAACAAGCTGTTGACGAATTAAAAGTAAAACTTAGAGGAATTCGGGCTGAATTTTTAAAAGAAGACGGTCAGTCCCCAATTGAATTCGTTACAGGGCGGGTAAAACCTGTTGATAGTATAAAAGAAAAAATGGTTCGGCGTCATATCTCAGAAGATCGATTGGAAGAGGATATGGAAGATATTGCCGGATTAAGGATTATGTGTCGATTTGTTGAAGATATTTATCAAGTTGTTGATCTTTTAAGAAAAAGAACGGATATTAATATCCTTGAAGAAAGGGACTATGTTCATAATAAAAAGCCTAGTGGTTATCGTTCTTATCATATTATTTTTGAATACCCAGTTCAAATGTTGGGTGGCGAAAAAAAGATTCTGGCCGAAATCCAGGTTAGAACGCTAGCTATGAATTTTTGGGCTACTGTTGAACATTCTTTGAATTATAAATATCAGGGTGAATTTCCAGATTACCTAGCAACAAGATTGGAAAGTGCTGCAGAAGCGGCCTTTAGGCTTGATGAAGAGATGTCTGAAATTCGTGATGAGTTAAATGATACAAATAAAAAGACCAGTGACAATCACAAACCTGATGACTAAGGAAGCCATTTCATGAAAGTTGCAATATATAGTAATAATGGAGAATCTTCTTTGGAAGTTGCTTCTTCGTTAAAAAAAGGGATCGATCAATCTGATAAATTAAGTATCGATGGATTAAATCCTGAAATTGTTATTTCCGTTGGCGGAGATGGCACTCTTTTGTCTGCGTTTCATCACTATCAAGATATTAGTGACAAAATTAGAATGGTTGGTATCCACACTGGTCACTTAGGGTTCTACACGGATTGGCGGGACTATGAAGTTAAACAACTTGTTGACAGTCTTGAACATGACAATGGTCAAAGTGTTACTTATCCACTGTTAGACATTAAAGTTAACTATTCCGGAAGTTCACCTTCGGATTATGGATTAGCATTAAATGAATCCACGATCAAACAGATCAGCGGTTCAATGGTTGCTGATGTTTATATTAAAAACCAATTTTTTGAAAGTTTTCGAGGTGATGGCCTTTGTGTGTCCACCCCTAGTGGATCGACTGCTTACAATAAATCCGTTGGTGGAGCAATCATCAATCCTTCGCTGAGTGCAATTCAAATTGCTGAAATATCTTCCATTAATAATCGGGTATTTAGGACTTTGGGCTCACCGCTGATCATTGCTCCGGATGAATGGGTCAAAATTGCTCCAAAGACGACTCACAAAACAATTCTTACCTGTGACCAACAAGATCTATCTACAAGGGTTGTCGAATCAGTTGAATATAGGATTTCAAAGCGCAAATTGGCTTTTGCTCAGTATCGTCATACTCAGTTCTGGCAACGAGTAGCAAACTCCTTTATCAATGAGGTTGATTAAGATGACAGAATTTAATTGGATCTACAAAGGAGATTTTCCAATTAAGGTGCGGACCTTTATTATGGGGTTTGGCGTAACAAGGACACTATTAAAGAAAATAAAATTTCATGGTGGGCATACCCTTGTTAACGGACAAGAGTCCCTTGTAAATCGAAAGATAAATTATGGGGATGCTGTAAAATTAATTTTGCCACCGGAACCAGAGAATAAAAGCGTAGGTGTTTCAAATGTTCCGATCAACATCTTGTTTGAAGACCCTAATTTTTTGGTAGTTAATAAGCCAGCTGGAGTTGCTTCTGTGCCAGGCCATGATCCTTTAGATGATTCTTTGGTAAACCGGGTTAAGGGTTATTATAAGCAGCAAGGTTATACCAATCAAAGGATTCATATTGTCACTAGACTTGATAAAGGAACAAGTGGCATTGTATTGTTTGCCAAGCATCACTTAGCTCATTCAATTTTAGATAAGCAGCTTAAAGACAAATCTATCAAAAAGATGTATTATGCAATAACTAGTGGAATCATTAAGACTCGGCATTTCGAAATCTTTTTGCCAATTGGGAGGGCTGATGACTCGCTAGTTAAAAGAGTGGTCACTGATTCAGGCAAAATGTCTGATACTGAAGGCTGGGTCATCAAGAATATGAAGGACTCTACTTTAATTAAGGTTCAGCTTCATACTGGGCGAACTCATCAAATTAGAGTGCATATGAAAGAATTTGGTCATCCATTGATTGGTGACTGGCTTTATAATCCCGGCAATTCTCAATTAAGCCGACAAGCTTTGCATTGTGAGTTTGTCCAGTTCTTTAATCCTTTTTCAAATAGGATGGTTAAAGTTCACGCTCCAGTGCCTAAAGATATGCTTACTTTCATAAAAAATAATTCTTTGCTATTTTAACTGAGCAGATCTGCTCAGTTTTTTCTGTTACAAAAAAGGTGAATCAGGCATTTATGATATAATAAAGGCCTTTGTGAAAGAATTTCGAGGAGGAGTTAAAAAATGGCAAATCATATTGTTTTGTTTGAACCTTTGATGCCCTCAAATACTGGAAATATTGCCCGCACTTGTGCCGGGACTGATACTATTCTTGATTTAATTGAACCATTAGGATTTAGTATTGATGACAGTCATTTAAAACGAGCAGGGCTAGACTACTGGGATAAGGTGCAAATTAATTACCACAAGAATTTACCTGCATTTTTAAAAACCGTAAAGGATCCCAAAAATTTATTCTTAGTTTCTAAGTTTGCTAAACAAGATTACACTGATCCTGATTATTCTGATTCCTCAAAGGATTACTACCTCTTGTTTGGCAAAGAAACGACTGGCCTACCTGAACCGTTTATGAGAAAGAATCCAGAAAAAGCTATTAGAATTCCCCAAGATGATGAGCATATTCGCGCATTGAATCTGTCAAATAGTTGTGCGATCGTTATTTATGAAGTCTTGAGACAGCAAAGTTTTAATCATTTGGATCGGACTCATTTATATCCCCATGACAAATTAAAATAAATGAAAAGACTTTTAAGAAAGGAGGGATTTAAATGGCAGCTAAGAAGACTTCAAGAAAAAAGACCTATAAGAAAATCACTAAAAATCGAGCAACCAGAAGGAAAAGAAAAAGGCGCAAAGCTAACCAGCCCGGATTTTTGTCAAAATATTCTGCTAATATTCTTGGGGTTTTAATTACTATTTTTTCCCTTCTTGGACTGTTTAAAGCTGGGATAGTCGGTGTCGCTGTCATTAATATCGTCAAATTCTTCTGTGGCGATTTGTACTTGTTGGGCTTGATTGCCGCAGTAATTGCCGGGATTTGGTTAACGGGACTTGCCAGATTTCCTAAAATGCCTAGAAGGTATTTTTGGGGTGGTCTCTTGTTCTTATTAGGTATTCTGATTTGGATGTCAATGCTTGAATATGTTGAAAGTGGCAGTCCAATCCAATTTGTGGGCATCAATTGGCAAAGGTTGAGTGAAGACTTTGCATCTAGCAACGTTGATTCTGATATTGGTGGTGGAATGATCAGTGCGGCAATATTTCAGGGATTGAATAAGTTTAGTGGAGTTATTGGATCTGGAATCGTTGCAACATTGATTGGCCTTATCGGCATCTTTGTTTTCTTCAATATTTCTGCAAGCAAGTTCTTTGGTTTTTTCAAAAATATGATTGTGGGTACCAAGAAAATCTTTGCTAAGACCGGTAAAACAGTTTCACAAGTCAAAACACATAGTGAAGATGGATTGTTCGAGCCTGATAACCAACCTCAGATTTCAGAAGATGATGAGGTAAAGACGACTCCAAAAGATACTGAAGCTTCTGAAACTGAACCCCATCCTAAAATTTCCGGCCATGATATTACAATTTCTGGAATGCCAGTTTCAAGTTCCCCTCAGAAATCTGCAAATCCTCCAAAGAAAAATACCCCTGAGGATACTAAGGATGAGGAGCCAGAAACTGAAGCTTTTAAAGATGTTCAAGAGGATTCCAACTATAAGCTTCCCGGGCCAGATTTGTTGACTGAAATTGGGCACCATGACCAGTCTGCTGATTTAAAGTCGATTGATAAAAACGCCAAAATTTTGCAACGCACTTTGGATAGTTTTGGCGTAAAAGCCGAAATTAAACATGTCAGCCTTGGCCCATCAGTCACAAAATATGAACTTCATCCAGCGATTGGAGTCAAAGTTTCTCGGATCGTTAACCTAGCCGACGATATTGCTTTAGCCTTAGCTGCAAAGGATATCAGAATAGAAGCACCAATCCCAGGAAAATCTCTGATCGGCATTGAAGTCCCTAACAAAGAAGTTGCAACAGTTTCGTTTAAAGATGTCATTCAATCTCGGCCTGACATTAAGGGTCATGTTTTAACAGTTCCCTTAGGAAAAGACGTTAATGGTAAGGTAATCACTGCTGATTTAACCAAAATGCCCCACTTGTTGATTGCTGGATCCACTGGTAGTGGTAAATCTGTTGCAATTAACGTCATCATTACCAGTATTTTGATGGATGCTAAACCTAGTCAAGTAAAATTAATGCTGATAGACCCAAAGAAAGTGGAACTTGGCGTATACAACGGAATCCCTCATTTGTTAAGCCCAGTTGTTTCTCAACCTAAAAAAGCGGCTAGAGCACTTCAAAAAGTGGTTTCTGAAATGGAAAAACGCTATGAATTATTCGCAAAGTATGGGCAGCGAAAGATTAGTACTTTTAATGAGTTTGCTGCTAAAAACAACAAAACAAATGATGTTAAGATTCAACCTTTGCCCTACATTGTGGTTATTGTTGACGAATTATCAGATTTGATGATGACAGTTTCCAATGACGTTGAAGCGGCAATTATCAGATTGGCTCAGATGGGAAGAGCTGCTGGGATTCATATGATCTTGGCAACTCAACGGCCATCAGTTGATGTTATCACTGGATTAATCAAAGCAAATGTTCCTTCCAGAATTGCCTTTGCTGTTTCTAGTGGGACAGATTCAAGGACAATTATTGATTCAAATGGTGCTGAAAAGCTGTTAGGTCGAGGTGATATGCTGTTCTTGCCCATCGATCGAAACACGCCGATTAGAGTCCAAGGCGCCTTTATTTCTGACAAAGATGTTCAATCGGTAGTTAAGTTTATAACTGACCAGCAGACAGCGGACTATGACGAGTCGATGGTTGTTTCCGATGAGGAAATCAAAGAAGAGGATAAGAAAAATTCGGAAGATGAGTTGTTTGGTGATGCAATCGATTTTGTGGTTGATCAGCAAAAGGCAAGTACATCACTTCTGCAAAGACATTTTCGAATTGGCTATAACCGAGCAGCCAGGTTGATAGATGATCTGCAAAAGTCGGGAATAATCGGCCCCCAAGACGGCAGCCGACCGAGGCAGGTTTATAAGGAAAAGAAGTAGAGTGTGGAGAAAAGCGTTTTGATCCCTGAAGCTAATGGCTTAAATCAAATATTCTGGTTTTGAATGTTTGATTTAAGTCATTAGCTGGCTGGGATCAGCTTTTCGGAACACGTTTCAGCTATGTAGCCAAAAAAGAGTAAAAATATTCTGGCTTTGAATGTTTGATTTTTGCCATTAGCTGGCTGGGATCAGCTTTTCGGAACACGTTTCAGCTAATAAAAATTTATAAAAAAAGATGGAACAAAATAACTTTGTCCCATCTAAAGTATATGATTATTTCAGTTGTTTATTGCCCAATCATGGTTATGAAAGCTGAAACTAGGAGTGAACCCACAGTTGCAATTATCATAATCCAGACAAAAACTAGGGTAACTTTCTGAAATTGTGTTCTTTGTTTACGTGCCAAGATTTGCACCCTTTCTAGACTTACTTGGAAATCTAATTTACTCTTTATTGTGCTGTAATTTCACTCATTTTGTCAAGTCGTGGAGGAAGAAAAATGCTTTTTTCCATTGTTACGCTTGCCACTTATATACTGGTTCAAATATTAGTACTGTTTTTGCTTGCTTTTGTCATTCATCTCTTACAAAAGAATCAAACAATTAAGCGGATAATAAAAATTCATCCGCTAGATGTTTGGCCGCCTTTTTTAATTTACTTCATTTATGATCTTTCCGGCCACTTTTTAAATGAATCACTTATTCCCCACGTTATTTTTGTTTGGATGCTTGTTGCTTTAATATCAACAATTTGGCAGATACTTAACGATCACAAATTAACTTATGGTAGATTTTTCTTAAGATTTTGGCGAATGAGTGATTTGGTTTTATTTGTCGCTTGGATATCTGTAGTCTTCTTTGTTTGTTTTACTGTAAAATAAAATAATAATTTGAAGTGGAGATTCAGGGAAGCCTGGGTCTCTTTTTTTGTGGACAAATCCCGCTAGATTAAGGATTTGAAAATTAGTTTAAAAAAATTCCGGGTAAAGTGGTTGATAGTGGTGGATTGTGGTAGAATATGTTTGTATCTTGAAAGTAGGGGGTGATATGCGGTGTTTATGGGTGAGTTTGAACATAATATTGACACTAAAGGCCGTATTATCATTCCCGCAAAGTTTCGTCAGGATTTGGGAGCTAAGTTTGTTGTCACCCGTGGTATGGATGGCTGTCTTTTTGGCTATCCGATGGATGAATGGCAGATTGTATATGACAAAATCAAGGCATTGCCAATTACCAAGAAAGATTCAAGAGCATTTGGCCGTTTCTTCTTTGCAGCAGCGATTGAGTGTGAATTTGACAAGCAAGGTCGAATTAATCTTCCCAAAACTTTGATTGATTATGCAAAGATTCAAAAGAAGTGTGAAATTGTTGGAGTTTCTAATCGCTTTGAAATTTGGAGCGAAGAGCGCTGGAACAAATACAGTAATGAAGCTCAAGAGAATTTCAATGACATTGCCGAGAATATGATTGACTTTTAGGAATTTATGACTGGAGGAATTGTAGTGGCCGATTTTGAACACGTGACGGTTTTACTTAACGAAGCCGTTTCGGGCTTGAACATTAAACCCGCAGGTGTATACGTTGATGCCACACTTGGTGGCGGCGGCCACAGTAGTAAAATTCTTGAACAGCTCAAGTCCGGTCATCTTTATTCCTTTGATCAAGACGAGGTAGCAATTCAGTACAATCAAAAACATCTTAAGAAATATCTTGACGATAATAAATTAACCTTAGTTCATGATAATTTCAGAAATATTGATCAAGCCTTAGCAAAATTTGGTATTACTGGAATTGATGGAGTTGTTTATGATTTGGGTGTTTCCTCACCTCAATTTGACGATGCGAACCGGGGTTTTAGCTACCGGTATGATGCTCGTTTAGATATGAGAATGGACCAAAGTAATCCACTTGATGCCTGGAAAGTTGTTAATGAATGGCCATATCAAGACTTGGTACGGATCTTTTATCGCTATGGAGATGAAAAGTTTGCCAAGCCAATCGCTCGGTTGATCGAGCGTAAGCGAGCCAACAATCCGATAGATACCACCGAAGACTTGGTTGAAATAATTAAGGATGCAATTCCGGCTGCGGCCCGTCGTCACGGCGGTCATCCAGCCAAAAAAGTATTTCAGGCAATTCGAATTGCAGTTAACGATGAGTTATCTGCTTTAGAAGAATCTTTGGAAAAAGCATTGGCACTATTGAATGTTAGTGGTAGGATTTGTGTGATATCGTTTCAGTCTTTAGAAGATCGGCTGGTAAAGCAAATCTTCCGAGAAAACACTACGATTCCTGATCTACCACCGGACTTACCAATGATTCCGGAGAGCATGAAACCTAAATTTGTGAATATCACCAGGAAACCAATTTTACCCAGTGAAGCAGAATTGGAAAAAAATCATCGTTCTCACAGCGCTAAATTACGCATTGTTGAACGAATCAAAAAATAAACTAAAAGGGGAGAATACATATGGCGCAAAACAATTTAGCTCGTAACTTAGTAGATCAACCATTGGAAAAAGAGATCCCTCGGGTCAAACCTCGAGTCAGAGTTAGAGCTAAGGCAAAAGTCAGACTAAGAGTTTCCGGTTTAGAAAAAGCTTTAATAACCGGATGCTCAGTAGTTCTTTGTATTTTGATGGTTGCCGTAATTTCGTCTAAAATCGCCCTTTCGAACTCTCAACATAGTCTTCAGCAACTGGACAATCGAATTGAAAGATTGCATAATAGTAACACAAATCTTAGGCAACAAATGGGCGAACTTCAAAGCAGTAGCCGTCTCCAAAAAGTTGCTAAACAAAACGGTATGTCTTTACATAACGGTAATATAAGGAATGTTACTAAATGAATGACTCATCAAATAACTCAAACGAGATTAAAAAAATAAGCAAAAATCAAAAAATAGTCGGAATTGGGCTATTTTTAGTTTTTGCTGCTTTTTTTATTGTTTTGAGTTTGCGCCTTTTCTACATAGCGGTTGGTAAAAACGTTAATCACAATAATTTAGTTAGTAAAACTCAGCAGTTATATACTCAAACGCAAACCTTAAAAGCTAGAAGAGGGAGTATATACGATTCAGACGGTCAGCCGATTGCTGAAGATACAAGTACATATTCGATGTATGCAATTTTAGATAAAGGCCAAGCGCAAGTTGGCTCCAATAATCATCCCCTATATGTTACGAACAAAACTCAAGTAGCAAAAGTTTTATCAAAATATCTGCCAATTAGTGAAAAAAAGGCATATCAGTATTTAAATCCAAATGGTCATCCGTTTCAAGTTCAGTTTGGATCAGCCAGTCAAAATATTTCATTGATGACAAAAAAGAGTATTGATAATCAACATTTAAATGGAATTCATTTTATTCAACAACAGGCGAGACTTTATCCAAATGGTGTTTTCTCGTCTAACTTAATTGGTTTAGCTTCACCAAAAAAGAATTCTGATGGCGGAACCAACCTTGTTGGGCAAATTGGAATTGAACAAGCTTTTAATAAGTACTTATCTGGCACAGACGGCTTTAAAGCGGCCGAATATGATGTTCGTGGATACTTACTTCCAGGTAGAAAACAAGAAGAAAAGCCTGTTAAAAATGGCGACGACGTGTACACTACTTTAGATTCTCGACTTCAGATCTTACTTGAAAGCGAAATGGACTCTGTGGTTTCGCAGGTTCATCCAAAATCTATGAACGCGATCCTCATGGATGCTAAGACCGGAAAAATTGTGGCTGCTTCTCAGCGACCAACGTTCAATGCTCAGACTTTAAGTGGAATCTCTAATGCTTGGACAAATAATTTAGTCCAGGGAGCTTATGAACCAGGGTCAACCATGAAGGTATTTACTTTAGCATCTGCCATTGATTCAGGAAATTTTGATGGTCAACAGACCTATCTTTCAGGAAGGTATTCGGTTGATGGTAAGATTGTTCCGGATTGGGATACAGCAGGATGGGGATATATCACTTATGACAAGGGCTTTGCTCTTTCGAGTAACGTTGCGATGGCCCATCTTGAACAGAAGATGGGTCCAAAAACTTGGAAAAAATATCTTCACCGGTTTGACTTTTTAAAATCAACTAACTCGGGGTTAGTCGGCGAGCAGACTGGGAAAATGCAGTTCCAGTATCCAATTGAACAGGCTGATACTGCCTTTGGGCAAGGCATTGAAGTCACACCAATGCAAATGATGCAGGGACTGACGGCAATCTCGAATAATGGTAAAATGATGAAGCCGTACTTTTTGTCAAAAATTGTCTCTCCTAATGGCAAAATTGTTAAAAAATATGGGCCAACTCAAATTGGCCAACCAATTAAGGCTTCAACTGCGCAAGCTGTCCGTCAGCATATGCAAGATGTTGTCTACAAGAGCTATGGAATTGGTCAAGATTATAAAATTAGCGGTTATCGAGTTGCCGCTAAAACAGGTACTGCCCAAGTAAGTAATGGGCAGGGTAGTTATGCCTCTGGTGACGATAGTTATCTGTATTCAGTTGCTGGAATGGTTCCGGCAAATAATCCGCGCTATGTAATGTTTATAACGATGGGACAACCGACTTTAACTGGTTTAAAGACGCCGACCCAGTTGTTAGCAGAAATATTTAAGCCAGTAATGGTAAGAGCTTTGCAGAATACTGGGACGACATCTGCAAAAGTTAAAGTTACGGTTCCTTCGGTGGCTTTTAATACATTGGATGAAGCTAAGACTACTCTTAGTCAAAAAGGTCTTAATGTAGTTACCGTTGGTAATGGAAGCTCTGTTATCAAACAGATTGCTGCGGCAGGAAGTAAAGCTTACGAAGGCAGCCGAGTATTTATTCTGACTAATGGTAATTGGTATATGCCTAAGATTATCGGGTGGAGCAAAGCAGATGTTACTAATTTGTGCAAGTTAACCGGAATGAAATTAGAAGCAACTGGCAGTGGTTTTGCTGACAGTCAAAGTATCGCTTATAACCAACACATTTCTGGAAATATGGTCTTAAAGGCTAATTTTGAATAGTTAAAGGGTGGAATATTTTATTATGTTAAACTGGTTGGTACCTTCGGTGAGTTCATTTTTGATCACTATCGTTTTGATGCCGAGTCTTATTCGCTACTTTAGAAGCAAACATGAAGGCCAGACAATTAGAGAAGAAGGGCCAAAGTGGCACGAAAAGAAATCTGGAACTCCTACAATGGGTGGAATCTTATTTATTTTCGCGATCCTCATAACAGATTTAGTGTTTGGGGCATGGCAGTCGCTTTTGACCGCTTCTTTGTTAATTTTATTGTTTGTCTTAGTTATGTTTGGAGTTCTTGGAATGTGGGACGACAGCATTAAAATATTCCATCGTCAAAATCAGGGATTGAAAGCTTGGCAAAAACTGTTAGGCCAGATAATTTTTTCCTTGGTTTTTGCAGCGGTTTATGTCCATGAAGGATTTCCGTTGGCAATCAAGATTCCTTTTGGGGCTGACCTTCCTTTAGGGGCAATTTACATTTTGTTTGTTGTGATTTGGCTGGTTGGCTTTTCAAATGCCGTAAACCTTACGGATGGTTTGGATGGTTTGGTGGCAGGCTGTGCAACGATATCTTTTGCGGCTTACGCAATTATTGCTTCCCATCAGCATCAAATTTCGGTTTTAGTATTTTGTGTAACGGTTGTTGGTGGGTTAATTGGTTTTTTCATTTTTAATCACAAACCTGCCAAAATATTTATGGGTGACATGGGTTCACTGGCTTTAGGTGGTGCAATTGCAGCAGTTTCAATCCTGCTGCACCATGAACTGTCCTTGTTGTCAATTGGAATAATTTATGTAATTGAAACTTTGAGTGTTATGATTCAGGTTGCATCTTTTAAACTGACTGGGAAACGGGTGTTTAAGATGACCCCAATCCATCATCATTTTGAAATGTTGGGTTGGTCTGAATGGAAGATTGATACTGTTTTTTGGTCAATTTCTTTGATTATGTCTGCAATCACTGTCATGACGATTATTTAAGCTGGATTCTATCCAGTTTTTTTGCGGTTTTATAGAAATTTGGAGAATGAGAGGCTTTTTGGCTAATGAAAATGATTGATGATTATAAAGGAAAAGATGTATTGGTTATTGGGGCTGGCAAGAGTGGTACTAATGTGGCGTTGACTCTAAAACAGTTGGGAGCCCACGTAGTCTTAAATGATGAAAAGCCAGCGGAGCAACTTCCAGAAATTGCAAAATTAAAAGACGAGGGAATCGAGACAATCACTGGTAGTCAGCCAGTGGACTTGTTAAATCGTGGATTTGAGTTGATTGTTAAAAACCCAGGAATTCCCTATGACAATCCTTTAGTTGCTTCGGCTGTAAAAAAAGAAATTCCGATCATAACTGAAGTTGAGCTTGCGGCTCAAATTACAGATGCCCAAATCATTGGGGTAACTGGAAGTAACGGTAAAACCACTACGGTTACAATGATTACCAAAATATTAAATCAAAATCGTCAAAAAGGGGTTGCCTATGATGCTGGAAATATTGGTATTCCAGCAACCAAGGTTGCAGCAAAAGCTACCAAAGATGACACGATGGTCATGGAACTCTCTAGTTTCATGTTACTGGGAATTAGAACGCTTCATCCTCATGTAGCCGTTATTACTAACATTTTTTCTAATCATTTGGATTTCCATAAAACCCGTAAGAATTACGTTAACGCCAAAATGAGAATTACTATGAATCAGACCCCTCAAGATTATTTCGTCATCAATTTTGATTCTCAAGAATGGCGAGATTTAAGCAAACGAAGTAAAGCTAAGGTTGTTCCATTTGCTAGAAAAACAGAAATTTCAACTGGGGCTTATGAAAAGAATGGCAAGATTTATTATAATGACGAATTCATTATGAATTCAGACGATATTAAAGTTCCTGGTAAACAAAATGTGGAAAATGCTTTAGCAGCAATTGCGGTTGCAAAAATTCTTGGCAAAACGAATTTAGATATCACAAATGTTTTGGAAACATTTTCTGGTGTAAGACATCGACTTCAATATGTTTTGGAATCTGATGGGCGAAGATTTTATAACGATTCAAAAGCTACCGATATTGAAGCAACCCAAATGGCATTGGAAGGTTTTAATAAACCAGTTGTCCTTTTGGCAGGTGGTCTCGATCGAGGATACACATTTGATAAATTGATTCCCCAATTTAAAGATCATGTTAAAGCAGCTGTTTTATTCGGCCAAACTGCTGATTTGCTGGAAGATTCTCTTAAAAAAGCCGGTATTGAAAAAATTACCAAAGTTGATACTTTAAAACAAGCGGTTCCGGTTGCTTATTCTGATAGTGCTAAAGGTGACATAATTTTACTTTCACCTGCCAATGCCAGCTGGGATCAGTTCCCTAACTTTGAAGTTCGGGGCGATGAATATATTAAATACGTTGAAGAATTAACTCACAAACAGGAGGAAGATTAATGCGAATGATTATTTCCGGCGGGGGCACCGGCGGCCATATTTATCCTGCGTTGGCAATAATTGAAGATTTGATGAAACAAGAACCTGATTCTAAAGTTTTGTATGTTGGGTCTAAAAGAGGACTAGAAAGTTCCATTATTCCTCAAAGAGGAATTGATTTTGTTTCTTTGAAAATTCAAGGCTTTAAAAGGTCTTTGTCTTTAGACAACTTTAAAACTGTAGCATTATTCCTCCAGAGTGTTCATAAGTCTAAAAAAATCATTAAAGATTTTAAGCCCGATGTAGTTATTGGTACTGGCGGGTATGTTTCCGGCGCAGTGGTTTATGCTGCGGCCAAAGCTAATATTCCAACGATAATTCATGAGCAAAATAGTGTGGTTGGATTAACTAATAAATTTCTAAGTCATTATGTCGATAAAATAGCCATCGGGTTTCACGAAGCCGCTGCCCAGTTTCCTAAACAAAAAGTTATTTTTGCCGGAAATCCCAGAGCTCAGCAAGTGGCCAACATTAAGAGCACTTTTAAATGGTCTGATATTGGCTTGATGGATAATAAGCCGACTGTCCTTATTTTTGGTGGTAGTCAAGGTGCTCCCAAAATTAATCAAGCTGTTGAGAATTCCATAAGTGAGCTGAATAAACGCACTTATCAAACAGTATTTGTTACTGGGAAAAAACGTTTTGCTGGCGTTGAGGAAAATTTAAAGAAAACTAGAATTTCTGATAATGTTAAAGTTTTGCCATATATTAATGACATGCCGAATATGTTGCCTAAGGTTGAGGTAATTGTTGGTCGTTCCGGAGCTACAAGTATTGCTGAAATAACCGCAATTGGAATCCCAGCAATTTTGATTCCTAGCCCTTACGTTACAGCCGATCATCAGACTAAGAATACTATGAGCTTGGTCAATCGGGATGCGGCCGTAATGATTAAAGAAAAGGATTTAACTTCTGAAACTCTGTTAAAGTCAATTGACAGATTAATGTTAGATTCTACTTTAAGAGAAAAGATGGGTCAAAATTCTCGTAAGCTAGGAGTTGTCGACTCCGCCGATCGAATCTTAAATATTGCTTGGTCGTTGATTAAATAACATAAAGGTGGTGTAAAAATGGAGAATCAGCCTAAAGATTCAAATAAAAAAGCAGCCCCCAAAATGACTCCTAAATCTTTTAGGCAAAAAAATTGGCGGATGATGAGACCTTTTGTGTTAATTATTACTCTGATTGTGCTTTTTTCTGGTTTCTTTATTTCTCCATTTGGCCATATTAACAAAGTTAATGTCTTGGGTGATCAGTTTGTGCCCGCTTCTGAAGTAAAAAGGGGATTGCCGATTAAAGCAGGAGATTCGATGCTTCGGATTTGGGGTCATAAAAATAAATTGGCGACTCAAATTAAAAACAGTAATCAAAGAATGAAAACGGTGGCGGTTTCTACTAGCAATTTTAATGATGTCAACGTTTACGTCAAAGAATATCCGGTTATAGGTTACCTTCAAGTTGGTCAGGGATATAAGCCAATTTTAAAGAGTGGTGTTATCACCGACACAACCATTTTGAACCCTCAATCAGGTTTTCCCATTTTGATGAACTTTAAGGATGGATCGCTTTTAAGGCTAACCACTTCGCAATATAAAAATATTAATCCTTCGGTTCGAGCTTCAATTATTTCGATTACATTCTCACCGACTTCAAGTAATTCACAAAGAATAATTCTTAAAATGGTTGATAAGAATATCGTTTACGCCACGATTAGTACATTTGGCGATAAGATGAATTATTACCCAAGTATTGCTTCAAATCTTAAGGTTAAAAGCGGAGTCGATTTGGAAGTGGGGGCTTATTCATATCCCTTATCGCAGAATTCTTCTTCAAATGTTAACGGTCAGGGCGCTTCGATTAGCAACAAAACAACCTACCAAAAGTATCAGCATAAATCTGGCTCAAATGCCAAGAAATCAAGCACTCAAACCTCTCGGTAATATTAAGTAAGGGTGTTTCCAGTGTTGTGAATGTGGTAAACTTATGTTATGTAATAAAAATCTTTCAATAATGCGGAGGTTCCTTACATAAATGAATAATTCTAATTTGTATGTGGGACTTGATATAGGAACCACCTCAATAAAAGTCATTGTTGCTGAAAAAATTAAAGGGCAATTGAATGTTATTGGTGTGGGTAATGAACCTGCAAAGGGTTTAAGTCGTGGTGTGATAGTCAATATTGATTCTGCCACAGAAGCAATCAAGAGTGCGGTTAATCAAGCTCAAGAAAAAGCAAGTACTGAAATTAAAGATGTTATCGTTAATATTCCTGCTAACTTATTAAAGATTGAACCTTGCAATGGCTTAATAACAATTGGTGATAAGTCTCGAGAAATTACTGATGAAGATGTTAAAAACGTTGCTGCATCGGCGTTAGGAACTAATATTCCTCAAGAAAGAGAAATCATTGATATTCAACCTCAAGAATTTATTGTGGATGGATTTGACGGAATCAAAGATCCTCGAGGAATGGTTGGCGTAAGACTTGAAATGAAAGGTCGTTTAATTAGCGGTTCTAAGGGCATTGTTCATAACCTTAGAAAAGCAGTTGAAAACGCTGGCTTGAGAATCAGAGCCATGGTATTAACACCATTAGCAGAAGGATTAACTATTTTAAATGATGGTGAACAGGACTTTGGCACCATTATCATTGATTTGGGTGGTGGTCAAACCACAGCTTCTGTTATTCATGATCATCAATTGAAATATGCTACAACAGACCCCGAAGGTGGCAAATTCATTACAAAAGATATCTCAATTGTTTTGAATACATCAATTTCGAATGCCGAAAAGATTAAACGGGATTATGGTTATGCTGATTCCCTACAAGCCTCAGCTGATAATCAATTTCCAGTTGAAGTTGTTGGTCAATCAGAGCCCTCTCAAATTGATGAAAAATACCTTGCTGAAATCATTGAAGCAAGGTTGGTTCAAATCTTTGATCGGATCAAAGATCATTTGGATCAAATTAAAGCATTTGATTTGCCCGGTGGGGTTGTTTTAACCGGAGGAGTTGCTGCTTTACCCGGAATTGCTGATCTAGCGGCTGACGAACTTAATGCCAACACTAAAGTCTATATTCCTGATCAAATGGGTATGAGACATCCTTCATTCACTGCTGTGTTATCGATTGTTTCTTATTTTGCTGATTTAGATGACGTTGATATTTTAGTCAGATCTGCAGTGGGTGCGAATGATTACGAAGTGCCTGCTCAAAGTCATATCACTGAACATAACGAAGCAGTAAAAGTTTCTAATAAATCAAGTAAGTCAAAACGACCAACTCCAAAGAAAAAACGTGGCGAAGGAATTAGGAATTTCTTCAGCGAGTTCTTTGATTAGGCGTTCTAACGGAGGTAAAAGAGAATATGGAATATTCATTAGATTCCAGCCAGAATCATGGTGCAAATATTAAGGTAATCGGAGTTGGTGGCGGCGGAAGTAACGCTGTTAATACCATGATTGCTTCAGAAGTAAAGGGCGTTGAATTTATTGTTGCCAACACAGATGTTCAAGCTCTTGAAAGTTCTAAAGCTGAAGTTAAAATTCAACTTGGCCCTAAATTAACCAGGGGTCTTGGAGCCGGTTCAAATCCTGAAATTGGAGCTAAAGCTGCTGAAGAGAGTGAAGAAGCAATTGCTGAAGCACTTGAAGGAGCAGATATGATCTTTGTTACTGCAGGAATGGGCGGTGGAACTGGTAACGGTGCTGCTCCAATTGTTGCAAAAATTGCTAAAGATCAAGGCGCATTGACAGTGGGAGTTGTCACTCGTCCATTTACTTTTGAAGGTCCAAAACGAACTTCAAATGCTAATGAAGGAATTGAACAACTTAAAGAAAACGTTGACACCTTAATTGTGATCTCAAATGATCGACTTTTGGAAATGGTTGATAAAAAGACTCCAATGATGGAAGCATTTAAGCAGGCAGATAATGTCCTTCGCCAAGGTGTACAAGGAATCTCTGATTTAATTACCAGCCCCGGTTATGTGAACTTAGATTTTGCTGATGTTAAAACCACTATGCAAAACCAAGGTTCTGCTTTAATGGGTGTTGGTACCGCAAATGGTGAAAACAGAACTGCAGAAGCAACCAAGAAAGCTATTTCTTCTCCATTATTGGAAGTCTCAATTGATGGTGCAGAACAAGTTTTGTTGAATATTACCGGTGGTCCAGATTTGTCATTATTTGAAGCTCAAGATGCTTCAGACATTGTGGCTCAGTCTGCAACAAGTGATGTCAATATTATCTTTGGAACATCAATTGATGAATCCTTGGGCGATGAAGTTCGGGTTACCGTTATTGCTACTGGAATTGACAAAAAGACTAGAAATTCACGCAGGTCATCTCGGCCAAGTCGTCGATCCACGACGCCTAGTGCAAGACCACAATCTGCAAGAAAAAGCAGTGTCTTAGATAATCAACCACGACCTGCCAAGCCGGTTTCTAACACTGAGGATTCAAGTGAAAGCAAGAATGATCCACTTGGTAACTGGGATATTAGAAAGCAGCCAGCAGCTCGTCCGCAACAGACTGATGATGATGAATTTAATGATGTTGAAAAGAAAGACTTTGATCCATTTCAGCCTGATGTTGATCCAGATGATCAGCCTGATGATAATGACAATGGTGATGATGTTCCACCATTCTTTAAGCATCGGAAAAAGGATTAATCTTTTCTAGCTTTAATTTTTTAGCGAGATGGGAGGGATTAGGATGGCATCAAAATTTAATTTTTCTAATTTTTTTGGGTTGGATACAGCAAGTGAAGAGACACCTGAGCAACAAAAAGGCGTCGGTAATAATGTTATTCCAATCACTAGGGAAGGAATTAACAATATTAATCAAAGTAATATTGAAATTGTCCAACCTAAAACTTATGCAGAGATTGAGACCATCGGCAAAAAGTTAATGGACGATTCTGCGGTCATTGTAAAATTAGATAAGCTTGATGTTGAAAGTTCTGCTAGAATGATTGATTTTCTTAATGGAGTATTATTTGCAATCCATGGAAAAATCGAACGCCTAGGCCAGGACATTTTCCTTTGCTCACCTAAAAAATTTAATATTACTAATAGTGACTCTTAAACTTTAAGGAGCAATTTAATTGGTTAGTTTAGTGTATTGGGTTGCTTTGATTTTAAATCGAGCAATTCAACTTTATATGATTGCTATTATGATCTATGCTTTGATGAGCTGGTTTCCTGGTGGATACCAGAGTGCTTTAGGCCGGTTTTTAGCAAGGATCGTTGAACCCTTTCAGGGATTATTTAATTTTGCAACGATTGGGATGCTTAATTTTGCTCCTGTTGTTGCTTTGATTGTTTTATCTCTGGTTCAAGGCGGCATAACTTATTTAGCAAGATTGTTGTTGGGCGTTTAGCATAGTGAGGTAATTCATCTTGGTTGACTTGAATATTTCCCAACATTATCGTTCCGACGAAATACCATTTTTAGAATCAATTACCGATCTGGTCGGCCGTAGTCAAAATGAATACCGGCCGATTTTGACCGGTTTTTTAAACCCGAGACAACAGTATATTGCCAACGCAATCGTTAATGGTGATGATTCTGTTTCCCTAAAATTGTTTGGCGGTTTTACCAGCGCGGAAATGAAAAGGGGACTAATTTATCCCAGTTACTTTGAGCCCGCAGACAAAGACTTTAACATTGTCGCGTACTCTATTGATTATCCGGTTAAGTTTGCTGAACTCACTCATGGAAGTGTCCTTGGATCCATTTTGGGCTCAGGGATTAACCGAGATATTCTTGGTGACATTATAAGTGATGGCACCAACTGGCAATTTGTATGTGAACAGGAAATGGCTAGCTATGTTCAGACTCAGGTGGTAAAGATTGGTAGAGTGAAGGTCAAATTAATTCCAATTGATTTGGATAAATTAGTGGTTCCAATTGATGATAGTGAAGAAGTAACCACTACAGTTGCTTCTTTGAGAATTGATGCTTTGGTAAGCGAGGGTTTTCACATTTCCCGCCATCATGCTAAACATTTGATCGAAACTGGTTTAATTAGGCTTAACTGGGAAGAAATTGACCGTCCTGATGTCGAAGCTGGCCAGGCAGATATTATCTCAGTCAGAGGTTTTGGCAGAATCGTTATTAAAGAAATTGCCGGAAAAACCAAAAAAGATAAAATTAGGATTATAATTAGTTTGATTAACAGTAACTAATAGGGAGGGGTTTCAGTATGGTTTTAAGTCCACAAGATATTCACAATAAAGAATTTTCCACTAAGCTTCGGGGATATAACATCGACGAGGTCAATGACTTTTTGGACCAAGTTATTAAGGACTACCAAATGGTTCTCCAGGAAAATAAAGATCTTCAATCTAAACTCGATGAATCAGAGGATAAACTGAAGTATTTTAATGATCTTAAAAGTTCTTTGAATCAGTCGATTTTAGTTGCCCAAGAGGCAGCTGATAAGGTTAAGGAAAATTCTAAAAAAGAAGCAGAAATCACAAATCGAGAAGCCCAAAAACAAGCTTCTGATACTATTAACGCGGCTAGTGAAAAAGCAAATCGGCTTCTTGATGAATCAGCAAAACGAGCTAAAAGATTAGCTGTTGAAACTGATGACCTTAAGAAAAATACTAGAGTATTTCGTCAAAGATTACAGGTTATGCTCGAAAGCCAATTAGAGGTTATTAAGGGCAAGGACTGGGATAATCTTGTTGATGAGGAACCATCTACTACATATGAAGATATTGAAAAAGTTGTTGGAGACCTTGACAATTCTTCTGACTCTGAGGTAGAATATAATGACAAACAGGGAGATTCAGCTGATCTTGTTGAAGATAGTCCAGCAAAGGACGATGATTCAAGAAAGACAGTTGTGATTTACCCTGATGGCCAAGAAAAATAAAAAATAATTGGTTGAAAGACAAAAAGTTGCTTCTTGAAACAAAAGCGAGCTGGGGTTTGGTGTGAGCCCAGTAGTCACCGGGGAGTTGCCGATCAGCTTTCATATTAACCAATCACTTTTAAGAGAGAATTAATTTGTTTTAATTCTAAAATTGGGTGGTACCACGAAGAACTCGTCCCTTGCGATGAGGTCTTTTTTTTATCTTTTTTGGCAAGTTACATAGTAAGAAAGGAAGAGGAATTCATGCGAGTAAAGGACACGTTAAATTTAGGTAAGACTAAGTTTAAAATGCGCGGGAACCTTCCCCTTAAAGAAGTCGTTCGGCAAAAGGCTTGGGAAGAAAACAAAGTTTATGAACGAAGACAAAAATTAAACGAGGGTAAACCAACGTTTATTCTCCATGATGGGCCTCCATATGCCAATGGTGACATTCATATGGGCCATGCCTTAAATAAGATTTCCAAGGACATTATTGTTCGTTACAAATCAATGTCTGGATATCGAGCTCCTTACGTTCCAGGCTGGGATACTCACGGTTTACCAATTGAGCAAAAATTAACTCAGGCAGGTTATGACCGAAAGAAAATGAGTACCAACGATTTCCGGAAACTATGTAAGGAGTACGCATTAAAGCAAGTTGATCGTCAACGTGAGGAATTCAAACGGCTTGGTGTTTCCGGAGATTGGGAAAATCCTTATTTGACGTTGCAGCCTGAATATGAAGCTCAAGAAATTAGAGTTTTTGGTGCCTTTGCTAAACGTGGCTTAATTTATAAAGGTAAAAAACCAGTTTATTGGTCATGGTCTTCTGAATCTGCTTTGGCTGAAGCCGAAGTCGAATACCATGATGTTACCTCACCATCTGCCTTTTATGGTGAAAGAGTTGTTGATGGTAAAGGTGTTTTAGATGATAACACCTACATGGTTGTTTGGACCACTACTCCTTGGACCATTCCAGCATCTGAAGGAATCACTGTTGATGCCAACTTTGATTATTCGGTAGTTCAGCCCGAAGGTGATGACAGAAAGTTTGTCATTGCAACTGAACTTCTGAAAAAAGATGAAGATTTATTTGGCTGGAAGAATGTCAAAGAACTTAAGGTTGTAAAAGGAAAAGGCCTTGAGTACGTGATGTGTGAACATCCATTTGATCATAGCAAAAAATTAGTTACAATGTTGGGTGACTTTGTCACTCTCGATGCTGGTACTGGATTAGTTCATACCGCTCCTGGATATGGGGAAGATGACTTTAACATTGGCCGGAAATATGGTTTGGATATTTTTGCCCCAGTTAATGACCAAGGTTATTTAACCAAGGAAGCTGGACCAGATTTTGATGGGGTCTTTTATGAAGATGCCAACAAGATTTCTTTGGATAAGCTAAAAGCAGCCAACCTACTTTTAGATTACATGCCGCTTAACCATAGTTATCCATTTGACTGGCGGACTAAAAAGCCAATCATCTTCAGAGCAACTCCTCAATGGTTTGCATCTGTTGATAAGATCAAGGATGAAATTATTGATTCCTTAAAGGATGTTAAGTTCTTCCCTGATTGGGGCAAAGTCCGACTGGAAAACATGATTAAAGATCGTGGTGATTGGGTCATTTCTAGACAGCGTGTCTGGGGTGTTCCGCTACCAATTTTCTATGGTGAAGATGGTGAAGCCATTATCACTGAAGAAACTGTTAACCACGTGGCTGATCTTGTTGAAAAGTATGGATCTGATGTCTGGTTTGAAAGGGACGCTAAGGACCTTCTTCCCGAAGGATTTAAGAGTAAGCATTCACCTCATGGTAAGTTCACCAAGGAAACTGATATTATGGATGTTTGGTTTGATTCCGGAACATCTAATCAGGGTGTGCTTGCTTTAAGACCTGAATTATCATTTCCAGCTGATATGTATCTTGAAGGATCAGACCAATACCGTGGTTGGTTTAACTCAAGCTTGATTTGTAGTGTTGCTGCAACTGGCAAATCGCCTTACAAGTCAATTCTTTCTCAAGGATTCACGCTTGACGGTAAAGGTCATAAGATGAGTAAATCACTTGGTAACACGATTGCTCCAATTGATGTTATCAAGAAAATGGGTGCCGATATTGTTCGCTTGTGGGTCACCTCAGTTGATTCTTCAGCTGATGTTCGAGTTTCAAACGAAAACTTTGTTAAGATTTCTGATCAGTACAAGAAGTTCAGAAATACTATGAGATTTCTTCTTGCAAATACTTCGGATTTTGATCCAAAGACAGATTCAGTTTCATTTGATAAACTTGAGACTCAAGATCAATATATGATGGTGTTGCTCAACCAGTTCGTTAAAGACGCAAGAAAAGATTACAATGATTATAACTTCTTGGATCTTAACAAACGTTTGAATATTTTTGTTGCCAACACACTTTCTGCTTTCTATCTTGATATGGCCAAAGATGTTGTTTATATCGACCATAAAGATGGGGCTAAGCGTCGTTCAATGCAAACAGTTATGTACACCACTGCAGTTGCATTGACTAAGTTAATGACACCGGTACTGCCTCATACTACCGAAGAAATTTGGGAGTTCTTAAAGGATCCCGAAGACTACGTTCAACTTGCCGAAATGCCAGAAGTTAGACAATATGACAACGAAGATGAAATTCTAGCTAACTGGGGTAAGTTCATGGATGTCAGAGACGACGTCTTGAAGGCTTTGGAAGAAGCTCGGGATAAAAATATGATTGGTAAGCCTTCTGAAGCTGCATTAACTGTTTATGCTTCAGCTGATACTCAAGATCTTCTTGAGTCTCTTAACACCAATTTGGCTACTGTGTTATTGGTATCTCAGTTAGAAGTTAAGAATTTAGATGATGCACCAAGTGACGCTGAAAAGTTTGATCAACAAGGATTGGCTTTAGTTGTTAAACCAGCTGAAGGAAAAACTTGTGAGCGTTGCCGGCTGGTTCGAAAAGACGTTGGTTCTGATCCTGATTATCCAACGTTCTGTAAGTCATGTGCTGAAATTGTCAGAGCTGACTTTCCAGAAACTGTTGGTGCTGGATTTGAAGAAAAGTAATTGAGATTTGAATTAGTTATGCTTTAAAGTTTAATATGATATTAGGAGTGTGGTAAAAGAAATTTTACCCACTCTTTTTTATGACATTTTTGATAAGAGTGAATAAGAATTGGAAAGTTAGCTTGTTTCAAAAAGGTAGTGGGATTCAGAGCGCTTTTCTACACACTTTGGTTTAAAATATTTGTTATACTGGTATTGCAATTTATTTTTATGAAAATGGTGGGCAAATGTTAAAAGGAAAAATTAAAACTTATAATGCTAAAAATGGCTTTGGATTTATTACCCAGGCAAGTGGTGAGGACGACCTCTTCTTTTTTAAGAATGCTTTTCCCATTGATCAGCAATATAAGATTCAGGTAAATCAAGACGTTGAATATGTTGTGGTCGAAGGCCAAAAGGGTCCTCAGGCAGCTAAATTAGATTTATTGGCAAACAAAGAATAAAATTTTTCGTTCATTTTTGTGATTTATGGAAAAATAAAAGGTTAGGTGACACTGTTGGATTTTGAAGAGCATGTATTGAGCAATGAAAAGATCTATGATGGATCGATCATTAGCGTCGAAAAGCAGAAGGTTCGTTTGCCTGACGGCGAAATCTCCTTTCGAGAAATTGTTCATCATGCTGGCGCAATTGCTGTTTTGGCTTTAACCAGTGATAAAAAAATGATTTTGGAAAAACAGTGGCGAGCCCCAGTTTCATCCACAACCATTGAAATACCTGCCGGCAAACTTGATAATCGTGATTCTTCTGATCCTGATCATTTTGAACATGCGGTTATCAGAGAATTAAATGAAGAAATAAGATATAAACCTCAAGATGTAAAAGAATTAACTAGTTTTTATTCATCAGTTGGCTTTTGTGATGAGTACATGAAATTATATTTAGCAACGGGCTTAAAACCGGTCACAGAAAAATTGCCTCGAGATAAAGGAGAATATATTCAAATCTTGGAAAAAACGTTACCTCAGGCTGTATCAATGATTAAGAGTGGCGAAATTCAGGATGCTAAGACAATAATGGCAATTTTGTTTTGGCAGACAATGCAAAAGTAGGTGAAGGTTTAATTGGCAAATGACAATAGAGAAAATGATCGCGTAACTAGAGAGCAGTATCGGCAAAAAAGGATTAGAGAAGAAGATTTTCAAGCTCGCGATCAACGAAATCGTCAACAGCCAGTTGGTTCACGGTATCGCCGTGATGAACCACTTGAAGAGCCTTCTTATAGAAATCCAGACGATTTTAAAGATGAACGTTGGCATCGGACTAATTCGAAGTTAAATCATACAATTTTGGTCCTTTTAGTTTTAATTGTGATTGTTTATTTAATTTTATTTTTTGTAAATTAAGGAGACTATTTTATGAAGTACGGTGTGATTTGTGCCATGGATGAAGAACTGGCAATCTTAAAGGATTCGCTGGAAAATTCTCAAAGAAAAGAAATTAGTGGCACCCAGTTTTTTTCTGGAGAGATTAATAATCAGCCAGTGGTGTTGGTTAAGTCTGGTATTGGCAAAGTAGCAGCCGGAATTAATACCGCGGTTTTAATTGATGAATTTAAAGTTGATGCAGTTATTAATTCTGGTTCTGCTGGTGGTATTGGCCAGGGACTAAAGGTTGGCGACATTGTGATATCCACACAAACAGCTTATCATGACGTTGATGTTACTCCTGCAGGTTACAAGATTGGTCAGCTTCCGGATTGTCCACAAATATTTCAAGCTTCACCAACTTTAGTTGATGGGATCAGCAAGGCTGCTAAAAAAAGTGGCTTATTGACTCATCAAGGATTAATTGTTTCTGGTGACCAATTTATTGCGGACAAAAAGAAAATTGCCATCATCAAAAAAAACTTTCCTGATGCTCTTGCTTGTGAGATGGAGGGGGCCGCTGTCGGCCAAGTAGCGTATATGAAGAAAACTCCATATGTGGTGATTAGAGCAATGTCTGACGTTGGTGACGAAAATGCTAATCAAAGTTTTGATGAATTTATTGTTGAAGCTGGCAAAAGATCTGGTAAGATGTTGATTAATTTCTTTAACAGTGAAAAATAATTAGGAAGTGGATCATTTGAAAGAAGTTTATTTAGACAACGCAGCAACCACCCCAATTTCTAAAGAGGTTTATGCTGAACTGATGGACAAATATAAGAATGTGTTTGGTAATGCTTCAACTCTTTATGGACTAGGCAGGCAATCTAAAGAAGTAATGGAACATTCCCGAGAAATAATTGCCAAGAGCATTAATGCTGACCCTGATGAAATTGTCTTTACCAGTGGCGGTTCCGAGAGTGACAACACTGCAATTATGCAAACTGCCATCGCCCGAAAAAAATTGGGAAACCATATTATTACTACGGCAATTGAACACGAAGCTGTGTTAAAACCACTTAAATTCTTGGAAAATCATGGCTTTAGAGTTACTTACCTTCCAGTGGATAAAAATGGCAACATTTCTTTAGACGATTTTAAAGAGGCATTAGATGACCAGACAATTCTTGTAACAATTATGACCGGTAATAACGAAGTGGGTTCGGTTATGCCAATTCATGAAATTGGGGGAATCTTAAAAGACCATCAGGCCTGGTTCCATACTGATGCCGTTCAGGCTTACGGATTGTTGGATATTGACGTGCAAAGAGATCATATCGACATGCTTTCAACCTCCGCTCATAAAATTAACGGACCGAAAATGATTGGCTTTCTTTACCGAAGAACTGGCGTTAATTTCCCAAGCTTTGTTAAGGGTGGCGACCAAGAAGAAAAGCGTCGGGCTGGAACGGAAAATGTTCCAGCAATTGCTGCTTTTGGTAAAGCGGTGGAAACAATTACTTCTCAAGAAAAGGCTCATCGGCAAGAGAAGTATCTGAAGTTCAAACATTATATCGTGGATAAACTTACTAAAAATGGAATTGATTTTGAAGTAAATGGTGAAATAACCGAACATAACCTTAATCATGTGTTCAATCTCTGGATTAAGGGAATGTCAACTTATGTTATTCAAACAAATCTTGATCTAGCTGGGATTGCGGTCTCAGGCGGTTCCGCTTGTACAGCAGGCAGTATTGAACCTTCTCACGTTTTGGTAGCAATGTACGGTGAGGATAGTCCAAGGATCAGTGAATCTATTCGAGTTAGTTTTGGCAGATATACAACTTACGAAGATCTTGATAAATTTATTGATGCTTTAGTAAAAATTGTTACTCGCATCAAGAAAAAGGAAGTAAAGGAATAATGGCTTATTCAAAGACCGCAAAGGTTAACGGCAGTAATCAAGAGTATACTTTGAGAGCAGACTTGAAAAAATATACTTTAAGAGATGTTGGTTTTCAACAGACAGCTGCTGGGAATTTTGCAACCGAGCTGTCGTTAAATCCTAACTCGCCTTACGGCGATGGCTTTAAGCTTAAAATTACGGTTGATAAAACTTTAACTGGATTTAAAATGGCAATTACAACGCCAAATGGCCTTCAAAAGTACAACATATTTAAGAATGATGAAAATAAAGATAGTGTAACGCAGTTCAAATTTATAATGGATAATATGATTACTCGCGGTGTCTTTGAGCCGATTAAGTAGACAAAGTTTGAATAAGATTTCTTAATTTCGGTAAGCAAAAAAGAGTAATTAGTCAGGATCTTTGACTAATTACTCTTTTTTTGCTATTTCTGACAATTAAATTTCTGACATTTTTGTTGCTCAGATTAAAAAGATCGCTAAAATTTATTTTCAATATCAATTTTAAAAATGCTAATTAATTTTTAATGAAATCCCTAATTTGAGATGGATTAAATATTTAGCTAGAGATTTTATTTCTTTTTATGAGATTCCGCTAATCTTTTGTATATCTAGTAATCAGGACCTCTAAAAGCATTCTGCGGTCATTGACAGAACTTTCAAATTGGTTTAGATTAGATATTAATTAGGAAATAATGATAAACGCGTGTTAAAAATTGTTATTATTTCCCATAAATATTTATACATATTTTAGGAGGTTTTGCGCATGGCAAAACAAGAGTTAAAAGATTTAGATTGGAAGAAATTAGGTTTTAACTATCGCGATTTACCATATAGTTTTGATGAAAAATTTTCAGATGGTAAATGGCAAGGCGGAAAATTAACAGAAGATTCATCACTGACTTTATCAGAAGGGGCTGAAGTTCTTCATTATGGCCAGGAAGTCTTTGAAGGCTTGAAGGCATACCGAACAAAGGACAATAAAGTTCAATTGTTTAGACCTTATGAAAATGCAAAACGATTGAATCATTCCGCTAGACGTTTGGCAATGCAGGAATATCCTGAAGATAAGTTTGTTGATGCTGTTAAACAAGTAGTTAAGGCTAATGAAGATTTTGTTCCACCGTATGGTTCTGGTGGTACACTTTATATTCGTCCATTCATGATCGGAACTACTCCTGTTGTTGGTGTTACTCCTGCTGATGAATATGAATTCCATATTTATGCTACTCCAGTTGGTGCTTATATTGCTGGCCTTACTCCAGTTGCGTTCCGGGTTTCAGAATATGATCGGGCTGCTGGTGCAGGAACTGGGACTGCTAAGACTTCAGGCAACTATGCAAGTAGTTTACTTCCAGAAGTTGAAGCTAAAAAGGGTGGTTTTGCCGACAACCTTTACCTTGATCCAAGAGAGCATAAATACATTGATGAATTTGGCGGTGCGAACTTCTTTGGTATTACTAAAGACGGTCAATTTATCACTCCTAAATCAGATTCAATTCTTCCTTCAATTACTAAGCGTTCTATCTTACAAATTGCCAAGGATATGGGATTGAATCCAATTGAGACAAAGATTCCAATCGATGATCTTGATAACATTGCTGAAGCAGGGGCAATGGGGACAGCTGCCGTTATTTCCCCAGTTGGTTCATTAACGTATAAGGGCAAGAAACATGTCTTTTATAGTGAGACCAAGACTGGCCCAGTTTCAACAAAGCTTTACAATGCTTTATTCAAGATTCAAACTGGGGATGCTGAAGATAAATATGGCTGGATCGAACCAGTCGATTAAATCTAAAAAATAAAAAAGAACATCGTTTTGAATCAATCAAGATTAATTCAAAATGGTGTTCTTTGTTTTCTTTAATCATAAAAGGGGGGTTGCAGTTATGCTAAAACGCGAGGGCCATTCCCATACCGAATTTTGTCCTCATGGTAGTGGCGATGATGTCGAGCTAATGATTCAAAAAGCCATAAAATTAGGTTTTAAAGAGTACAGTATCACAGAACATGCGCCATTACCTCAATCATTTAAAAGTGTTTATTCTGGGAAACTAACCGGGTTTTCTGAAGCTTCAATTTCAATGGAAGATGTGGAACCATACTTAAAAAAGGCGAAAGCCATGAAAGACAAATATGCCAATCAAATTAAAATTCACATTGGTTTTGAGGTAGATTATTTACCAGGATTTGAAGATTTTACAAAAGCATTTTTAGATAAGTATGGACCATACACTGATGATGGGATCCTGTCTGTTCATTTTATGAAGGGAATCAATGATAGATTTTGGTGCGTTGATGATACATTGGAAGATTTTCAAAAAGGATTAATGGCTAAGTTTCCGAATAATCAAGAGTTATTTAGTCAGTATTTCTCCTACATGATTAAGGCAGTATCGACTGATTTAGGAATATATGCGCCAAAAAGAATTGGGCACATAACCTTAATTAGAAAATTTCAAGACTATTTTGATTTAGATTCTGAATATTCAGTTGGTAATCTTCAGTTGATTAATAAACTTTTAATGAGGATTAAGAATCATCATGATGAATTGGATCTTAATGCTGCTGGCTTATATAAAAAATATTGTAACCAGCCTTATCCTGATTTTTCAATTGTAAAACTAGCCAAAGAATTATCAATTCCTTTGGTTTATGGCAGTGATGCCCATGGTGTTTCCGATATTGGTCGGGGCTATCATGCCCTTGCTGCATTTCTTAAATAATTTTGTGGGCTCTTGACATTTTTCTTAAGCATGATAAGATTGCAATTAAATAAAAATAAAATAAGGTTTTGATTAGAAAAAGTAATTAGTTTCTGGTTTAAAGAGAGCTTTGCTGCTGAGATAAAGCATCCGCGGCTAATGAAAACACGTCTATGAACCGGTTGATTGAATTTTAGTAAATCAACTCGCATGTTTAGCGTTATCAGGGTTGCTATAACTGTTATCTAAGGGATGACTAGTTACTAGCAATGTAAGGTCAGGAGCCGTGAGGCACTGGCAAATTGAGGTGGAACCGCGACAATTATCGTCCTCGAGAACAGATTTCTGTTCTCGAGGATTTTTTATTATTAGGAAGTGTGATTTAAATGAAGAATACAATGTTACCCAATGGAACTCGAGATGAGTTTGGTCGAACAGCAGAGATCAAAGAAAACATTCAAAATAGATTGGTTGATCAGTTTAAAAACCGAGGATTCTCAAAATTGATTACTCCAGTTTTAGAATATGCCGATGTTTTTGCTCCTTTAAATTCAACAGATTATCGACCTTATCAGCTTTTGGATGAAAAAGGCGAAACAATGGTTTTACGACCGGATTTAACTTTACCTGTTGCTAGAGTTCTTAGTACCACCGGAGTTAGCTTGCCTGTTAAATGGTACTATTCTGGAGATGTTTTTCGATTGAAAAAGCAACTTTCTGGAAGCTATAACCAATTAACTCAAGCAGGAATTGAAATAATTGGTTATCAGGATTTAAAGGCTGATTTTGAATGTATTGCAACCGCATTGGATGGCTGTTCATCCCTTGGAATTAACGAGGCTTACGTTCAGCTAAGCCACGCAAAGTTCATTGATGATGTTTTAAACATTTTACCTCTTCCAGATCCTGCCAAAGAAAGCTTGAAAGCCGCGTTGTTTGAAAAGGATCTTAGCAAATTTGACAAGTTGATTGCCCCGCTGGAAAAGACTGATTTTGCTCCATTCATTAAAGAGTGGCCGTGGTTATTCGGTGATTTTGATGAGGTAATGACAATCCTTAAAAAACTGCCAAAAAATAGTATTTTAAATGAAATAACCAAAGAACTTCAGAATACAAAAGACTTCATCGCCAAAGAGTACCCGCAGTATCAAGTTACAATGGATTTAAGTATTCAAGCTCCTCAAAGTTATTACACCGGCATTGTTTTTCAGGGTTTCACAGAAGAATCCCCTGATTACCTTTTCTCAGGTGGCCGTTATAATAATTTACTGCAGAGCTTTCAAAATCAAAATGTTCCAGCAGTGGGAGTTGCTTTTGATATTGATGCGTTGGTAAGTAGATTTATTGGTAACAATTCTTCACAGCAGACATTAGTATATTTTGATGATTCACAATGGGCAAAAGCCAATCAGTTCGTTAAAGAAACTAAAAATGCTACTCTGTGTCTAGCTAACACTTTAGAGCAAGCCAAAACGATTGCTGAGCAGACTAATAGCAAGCTAATTGATCTCAGCAAAGAGGAGGCTAATCAATGACACCTTTAAAAATTGCCCTAACAAAAGGAAGAACCGAAGAACAGGTTATTCCACTTCTTGAGGCAAGCGGGATCGATGTTTCAGGATTAAAAAATAAACAGCGACGGTTAATATTTAATGAAGATCCGCGTTACCAAATCATTTTGGTCAAAGGTCCGGATGTTCTTACCTATTTGAATAACGGGACCGTTCAAATTGGTATTGTCGGTAGTGATATTTTGGACGAACAAAATAATTCGCAGTATCCTATGCTGGATTTGAGTGTAGGTAAATGTAGGTTTGTCTTGGCGTCAACCGAAGATTTTAATCCTCGAAATCCCCGGCGTAAAATTATTGCAACCAAATATCCTAATATAACTAAAAGGTATTTTCAAAGCATCGGCGAAGATGTTGAGATTATTAAAATCGAAGGTTCTGTTGAATTGGCGCCACTGACTGGATTAGCGGATGCAATTGTTGATATTGTTGAAACTGGAAGAACCCTTCGCGAAAATAATTTGAAGGTTTATGCCAAGCTTCAGCCGGTAAACACAAAGTTAGTGGTAAACCGGTTAGGCTTAAGACAGTATCGCCAACAAATAAAAGAATTGGTAGCAAGTTTAAGAAAAGCCGATTTGGCTTCAGTTAAGGAGTAAAATTCATGCGTGAAGCAAGTATTCACAGAAAAACTAAAGAAACAGATATTCAACTAAGTTTAAACCTGGATGATTATTCGGTCATCGACATTGATACTGGCATTGGCTTTTTTAACCACATGTTAGATGCATTTGCCAGACATGGCCGATTTGGTTTACAAGTAAAGGCAAGAGGCGACTTGGACGTTGATCCTCATCATACAACCGAGGATGTTGGCATCGTTTTGGGAATGGCACTTAAGCAAGCATTAGGCGATAAAGCCGGAATTGAAAGATTTGGCAGTGCTTTGATTCCAATGGATGAAACTCTTTCAAGAGTGGTAATTGACCTTTCTGGTCGTTCTTACTTGGTTTTTAAAGCAGAATTCGATAATGACCATCTTGGCGGCTACGATACTGAAGTCACGGAGGACTTTTTCCAAGCACTTGCTTTTAATGCGGAAATGAATTTGCATGCCGAAGTACTGTATGGTAGAAATACTCATCACAAGATTGAAAGTCTATTTAAAGCCTTGGGAAGGGCCTTGCGGGCGGCTGTTAGTTTAAATCCCGAAATTAAAGGAGTTCCATCAACGAAAGGGGTCATCTAAATGATCGTTGTTATTGATTACGATACGGGAAATGTTAGAAATGTAAAAAATGCCCTTGATTATTTGGGTGTTGAAAATACTCTTTCGGCTGATCCCCAAACGATTTTGTCAGCTTCAGGGATCATTCTTCCTGGAGTTGGTGCCTTTGCCAAAGCAATGGATGCGCTCAAAGAGAGAAATTTAATCGATGTTATTAAACAAGCAGCTAAAAACGGGATTCCTATATTAGGAATTTGTCTGGGTATGCAACTTCTTTTTGATTACAGCCTGGAATTTGGTAAAACAAAGGGTTTGTCACTGATTGATGGTTCTGTGGTCCAAATTCCCAATGATGTTGGCGTCAAGGTTCCACACATGGGTTGGGATAAAAATGAAGTGGTATCTGATGATCCAATGGGAATACCTTTTGCTAACCAGTTTACATATTTTGTACATTCTTTTTATGTTAAAACTGCGCAAGCAAATGTTATTGCCAAGGTGGATTATGGGGTAGAAATTCCAAGCATTGTCCGTAAAAATAATGTTATTGGCGTTCAGTTTCACCCAGAAAAAAGTGGACGCATTGGTCTGGCCGGACTAGAGAAATTTAAGGAGTTGATATTAGATGCAGATTATTCCCGCGATTGATCTTAAAGATCAGCAAAGTGTTCGTTTGTATCAAGGCGATTTTAAACAAACCACTCTCATTTCTGAATCTCCAGTAGAACAAGCCAAGAAAATTGAAGCTGCTGGATTGCAGCGGCTGCATTTAGTTGATCTAGATGGGGCAAAAAATGGCCGACCAGTTAATGGCTCTTTAATTGAAGAAATTTGTAGCCAAACTAATCTTAAAGTAGAAGTTGGCGGGGGGATTAGATCGATGACTCAAGTTAATACCTACCTCACTTCTGGTGTCAATCGAGTTATTTTTGGATCAGCAGCGTTATCTAATCCTGATTTAGTAAAAGAAGCCATTGCTCAGTTTGGTTCAGACCAAGTTGTTGTCGGAATTGACGGTAAGAATGGTAAAGTGGCTATTTCAGGTTGGCTGAAACAAAGTGAAGTAACCATGAGTCAATTGATGGAATCTATGATTGCTTTAGGAGTAGCTAGTTTTATTGTCACTGATATTACTCGTGATGGAACAATGCAAGGGCCAAATTTTGAATTATTGGCAGGACTTCAAAAGCGGTTTTTTGATGCTCAAGTTATTGCTTCTGGAGGTATTTCAAGTGTTGCCGATCTTAAAAGCCTTTTAGATGCCGGGATAAATTCGGCAATTATCGGAAAAGCGATGGCGACCGGTGATTTGCCTTTGGATGTGTTGGCGGAGGTGAACGACAATGCTGGCTAAAAGAATTATTCCTTGCCTTGATGTTGATCACGGCCGGGTAAAAAAAGGAATTAACTTTGCTGATTTGGTGGATGTTGGCGATCCCGCCGAAATTGCTTCCGCTTACGAACGTCAAGGTGCCGATGAACTAGTTTTTCTTGATATTACGGCTACTGAGGAGAAGCGAAAGGCAATTGTTGACACAATTGCTCAGGTTGCCAAAAAGGTCTTTATGCCATTGACAGTCGGTGGGGGAATTAGTTCCGTTGCTGATATGAAAAAATTACTCAAAGCTGGTGCAGATAAAGTCTCAATTAATTCCTCGGCTGTTTCTGATCCTCAATTAATTACTGAAGGCGCTGAAAAGTTTGGTGCCCAGTGTATTGTATTAGCAATTGATGCTAAATGGAATGCTGAAACAAATCAGTATGATGTTTATGTAAATGGTGGTAGAAAAAATACTGGCCTTGACGCAATTAAGTGGGCCAAAAAGGGAGTTTCCCTTGGTGCGGGTGAATTATTGGTAACTTCAATGGACAAGGATGGAACCAAAGACGGATATGATTTAAATCTTTATTCGCAAATATGTTCAGCTGTATCTGTTCCAGTGATCGCTTCAGGGGGTGCTGGCAAATTAGCTGATTTTGATGAAGTCTTTCAAAAAACTAATGTTGACGGTGCTTTGGCCGCTTCAGTATTTCATTATGGTGAGTTGACAATTTCTGATGTAAAAAATGAGTTAAAAAGAAATAAGGTGGTCGTACGTTAAAACCTGATTTTGATAAGTTTGCAAATAAATTAGTTCCAACAATTGTGGTTGATGATAAAACTAAGCAAGTATTGATGATGGCATATGTAAACGAAGAAAGTTATCGACGAACATTAAAAAGTGGCCAAACGTGGTTTTGGTCAAGAAGTCGCCAGGAATTATGGCATAAAGGAGCAACGTCGGGAAATACCCAAGATGTTGTTTCAATAAAAATTGATTGTGATGAAGATACTTTATTGATAAGTGTTAATCCAGCAGGCCCAGCTTGTCACACTGGGCATACCAGTTGTTTTTACAGAACCATCCAAACTAACGAAGTGAAAGGATAATATATTATGGAAAAACAAGATATTGAACAATTATATAATCTCATTAAAGATAGGAAAGCTAACCCAGTAAAGGGTTCTTATACTGATTACTTATTTACTAAGGGCCTTGATAAGATTTTGAAAAAAGTAGGGGAAGAATCCACTGAAGTAGTCGTTGCTGCTAAGAATTCTTCTGATCCTGATTTTGTTTTGGAAGTCGCTGACTTAACATATCATGTTCTAGTTTTGATGGTTGAACGAGGAATTTCGCTGGACCAAATTGAAGAAGAATTGGGCAGCCGAGTTGGTAAAATGAGCAAAACTAAAGAACGGGCTCAAATCAAAGATCTTTAATCCGAAAGGAAGACCGTTTATGGTAAAAAAAGTAATTCAACAGCTAGATCCTTACGTTCCAGAGAAAAGTTTGGACGAATTAAAAGAAGAGCTTGGGCTTAGTTCATTAGTACGCCTATCAGCAAATGAAAATGTTTTCGGCCCTTCACCTAAAGTTGAGGAAGCTTTGAAAAGGGAAGGCTTTTCAAACTTAAATCTTTATCCGGATAGTAATTTAACTGAACTTAGGGATGCTGTTAGCCGCCAATTCAAAATTTCAGGCAAAAACTTGGTGTTTGGAAATGGTCTTGATGAAATTATTGAATTGATTTCACGGGTTGTATTAGAACCAGGTGACGAGGTTATTCAGCCCTGGCCAACATTCTCTGAGTATCAGCTTCATGCCCAAATTGAATCTGCGAAAATAGTCAACGTTCCGGTTGAAGAAGATGGTGCTTTTGATATCAGTAAGCTTCTAGGGGCAGTCAATGCTAAGACTCGATTGATTTGGTTTTGTAATCCAAATAATCCAACTGGAGAACTTGTCAGCAGAGCAGAAATTGCTAAATTTGTTGAATCTGTTCCTAGTGAAACTTACGTGATTGTTGATGAAGCATATATTGATTTCACAGGTGACCCTAAAGATTCAGTTATCGATTTGGTTGCAAAATACCCGAACTTAATCGTTATGAGAACTTTTTCCAAAGCTTATGGCCTCGCCAATTTAAGAATTGGATTTGGAGTTTTCCCTGCTCAGCTTGTTGGATATTTGCAGGCAGTTAGACTTCCTTATGCTGTTAATTCAGTGACGGAATTGGCAGCTACAGTTGCTGTAGAAGATCAGTCGTATGTTCAAAAAATTGTTGCCACGGTTATTTCTGAAAGAAGCAAATGGCAAAAATTTTTAAAAGCAAATGGCTTTGAGTTCTATCCATCATATGCTAACTTTGTTTTCTTTAAGGCAGAGAATAGTGATGATCTTCATGAATTTTTGATGAAGAATGGTTATTTGCTAAGAGCTGGCCTTCGAAAAGGTTGGTTGAGAGTCTCAATTGGCAAACCTCAAGATAATCAAAGAGTTCGAGAATTGATTACAAAATTTTACGCAAAATAATTCCAAGAAGATTGCTAGTAATGTTAGCCAAAAAGCTGTATCATATGGGTTACTGGAAATTACGACCTTCAACTCGTGGATTCTCCAGAATCTAAATGAAATGATGGTGGTTTTATGAAAGACAACAGTCAAACTCGGGTCGTTGTTGGAATGAGCGGTGGCGTGGACTCTTCTGTAGTCGCTTACCTGCTTAAACAACAAGGATACGATGTGATTGGCGTTTTCATGAAAAACTGGGATGATACTGATGAAAACGGTGTTTGTACTGCAACTGAAGACTACAAAGATGTAGCCAAGGTTGCTAACAAGATCGGGATTCCGTATTACTCAGTTAACTTTGAAAAAGAGTATTGGGACCGTGTCTTTACATACTTTTTGGATGAGTACAAAAAAGGCCGAACCCCCGATCCAGATGTCATTTGCAATAAGGAGATCAAGTTTAAAGCCTTTCTTGATTACGCCCTTGATTTGGGTGCTGATTATATTGCAACTGGGCATTATGCTCAGTTAACTCGTGATGCCCAGGGGCACAATCATCTATTGCGTTCAGCTGATATGAATAAAGACCAAACTTATTTTCTTAGTCAGCTTTCTGCCGATCAATTGGATCGGGTAATGTTTCCCATTGGAAATATGGTTAAACCTGAAGTGCGTAAAATTGCCCGTCAAGCCGGTTTAGCTACTGCCGATAAAAAGGATTCTGTTGGAATTTGTTTTATTGGTGAAAAGAACTTCAAACAGTTTCTTGGGCATTACTTACCAGCTACCCCAGGTAAAATGATGACTGTTGATGGCGAGGTTAAAGGCAAACATGATGGTCTCATGTATTACACTATTGGCCAAAGAAGAGGACTTGGAATTGGCGGCGATGGTGTGGATAATCAACCTTGGTTTGTCATTGGCAAAGATCTCAAGAAGAATATTTTGTATGTTGGCAAGGGATATCATAATCCGTTGTTATATGCGGACTATTTAGAGGCATCAGATATTCACTGGGTTAATAATTTGGACCGTGGTAAAGATTTCCATTGCACCGCTAAATTTAGGTACCGTCAAAAGGACACTGGCGTTACTGTGCATATAAGTGGAGATGGTAAATCCGTTCGGGTTGATTTCGATAATCCAGTTCGGGCTATTACTCCGGGACAGGCGGTTGTCTTTTATGATGGTCAGGAGTGCCTAGGTTCAGCAATTATTGATGCTGCATATAAGCATGCCAAAGAACTACAGTATGTATAAGTTTAAATATTATCAAAGGTTAGAACAAAAAAGTTGTTCTAACCTTTTTGTTTGGAATAGTTTTGAAAAAAATTGAAAATCCTGTCATAATTAAGGAAGTAATTTATATACGGAGGGATATTTGGTTGACTCAATTATATTTTGTAAGACATGGAAAAACTCAATGGAACCTTGAAAGTAGGTATCAAGGGGCCGGTGGTGACTCTCCGCTATTAAAAGAAAGTTATGACGAAATGAATTTATTGGCCAAGCACTTTTCTAAGGTTCCATTTGCTCATGTTTATGCTAGTCCAATAAAGCGAGCACGAATTACTGCGCGGGTAATTACTGAACAGCTGAGAGGAAAGCCAGGTTTATCACTTTTGTCTAGGCTTGAAGAATTTCATTTAGGCAAGATGGAAGGAATGAAATTTGACGTTGTCAAAGAAAAATATCCCGCTGAATTTGAAAACTTTCGTAACCATCCTGATTTATATGACCCAACCGAAATTGGGGGCGAAAGTTTTTCGGATGTGATTAATCGAATGACCCCAGCAATTCAAATGATTGTCAGAAATAATCCTGGCAAAGATGTTCTCATAGTAAGCCATGGTGCAGCCTTGAACGCTGAGATAAACTCTCTTTTGGGAACTTCATTACCTGACTTAAGAAAACGCGGTGGTTTGGCAAACACTAGTACCACGATTCTGCAAACAAAGGACAATGGCAGAACTTATCAATTGGTTAAATGGAATGATACCAGTTATTTAAACCGACCGATTGATCCAACTGACGTTGTATAGGTGAATAATATGGCAGAAAAAGAATCAAAGAAAATTAAAGATCTCCAAAAGAAAAATCAAGAAAACCAACGTAAGTACATGGAGAAGCGCGACAAAGAAGAGAAAAAAGCCCAGCAAATGGTTCATTCCCTAATCAGAAAAATTGACACTAATCCTAAAGATTATCGAAATTATTACGATTTGGCGACTATTTTAGTTGAAGGGAAAAATTATTCTCAAGCTGAAGAACTTTTGATGAAAGCCCTAGGAATCTTTGATGAGTCTTCCGATCACGTTAAAAATGTGTTGAATTATGGGCTTGGTAATGTTTATTATTCTGCTGAAGAATATGATAAAGCAATTTCTTATTTTCAAAAAATTAATGATAAACGTTTGCAGGCGGAATCTTATATAATGTTAGCTCAGAGCTACATGGCTAAAGGTGATAATAAAAGAGCTATGGTTTTTGCCCTTTCTGCGCAAAGTCAAAGACAAAATGATCCTGAGATAAATCAGATGATTGGTGATAATCTTTTGGCCCTAGGTAATTTTAGTGAAGCTCGCGATTTTTATGAAAATGCATTAAAAGTAGAACCTCAAAATGGCAAAATTAATTTTAACCGTGGATTAGTGGCAATGGTCTTAGGCGAAGATTTTCAGAAATATTTTCAAATTGCTCAAAAGGCTGATCCAAAGTATTTTGAAAATGGTCAAAAGCGTTTGAAAGATATTGAAAAATTTATTCAGATTAATAAAAAAAAGAATTCAAAGGCTTCTAATGAAAAAAAAGATAGAAAGTCTGATTCAGGAAGTTCCAAATAGTCATTAATTTTGTAGAAGGGGGTATTTATTTTGGCACAATCATTAGATTTATTTCAAAATTTCAATAATAAAAATCCAAATGGTACCCCTAAAAATACTCAGTATGTTGATGGCCGTTTAAAAGCAATATTTTTTTCCAGCACTGATAGTTTCTACAAAGTAGTCCTGATTGAAATTATGGATACAAACATAGACTGGAACGAAGATGAAATTGTGGTTACTGGGAATTTTGGTGATTTAATTGAAGAAAATACTTACCACTTTATAGGTAAATTAATTGATCATCCCAAATATGGTAAGCAATTTCAAGCAGATAATTATTCTAATATAGTTGCTACGAGTACCGAGGGCGTAGTTAAATATTTAGCCGGAGAGAAGTTCCCGGGAATTGGTGAAAAAACGGCCCAGCGAATAGTCGATTCACTAGGCGATAATGCGATTCAGCAAATTAATGACAATCATGCGGTTGTTAAAAGATTAGGACTAACTAAGAAACAACAAGATACTTTGATTGATAATATTGCTTTAAATGATGATTTGGAACAGGTTATTATTGGCCTCAATAATTATGGCTTTTCAAGCCAGATTGCGTCTGCTATTTATTCAAAGTATCAGTCCGATTCACTAAAAATTATTCATGATAACCCTTATCAGCTTGCCGAAGATATCGATGGGGTTAGTTTTAAAAAAGCCGACACAATTGCTCAAGCCAATGGCATGGCTTTTGATTCACAACAGCGAATTGAGGCCGCAATTATGTATTCGCTAGACCAGTTGGCTGCCAGAAATGGTGATACTTATACCAATACATCTGACTTATTGGAAGAATCGCAAAAATGGTTGAACCAAGAAGGAAATCCGCAAATTTCAGGCGATAAGATGGCTGCTGCTTTGATTGAACTTGCAAAGCAAAAGAGAGTTATCGGCCAGAAAGATCGCGTTTATCTTGCAAGACTATATAACGCTGAAGTTCAAATTGCTGAGCATATAAACCGGATCATTAAAAATTCTGCTGATAATGATTTTTCGGATGAGCAAATCAAGAAACAAATTCGGATTGTCGAAAGACAGTTTCAAATCAATTATGATGAATCTCAAGAGTCGGCGATTATGCAGGCAATTAAATCACCGATGTTTATTCTCACAGGTGGTCCTGGAACAGGTAAAACTACAATTATTAACGGAATTGTCAATACTTTTGCCAGACTCAACGAGCTTTCTTTAGATGTAAATTCATATAAAGATAAACCATTTCCTGTAGTTTTGGCGGCTCCAACTGGGCGGGCAGCCAAACATATGGCAGATTCGACAAATCTTCCGGCAAGCACGATTCATCGCCTGCTTGGATTAACTCGTGGCGACGCAAGCGACTATTCAGCTGCAAAGGATATTGATGGGGCAATTTTAGTAATCGATGAAACCTCAATGGTTGACACCTACCTTTTTCGAACACTAGTGCGGGCGGTTCCCAATAATATGAAAGTAATCCTGGTTGGCGACCAAGACCAACTGCCCTCAGTAGGACCAGGTCAAGTATTTCATGATTTGCTTAAGTCCAGGCAAATTCCGGCTATTGAGCTAGACACAATTTATCGCCAGGAAAAAGGATCCACGATTACGAGTCTCGCTCATAGCATTCATAACGGGGAATTACCCAAGGACTTTACAGAAAATCGTCCCGATCGCTCATTTATTGGTTGTAGTGAACGACAAGTGGCTTCAGTTGTTGAACAAGTCGCTAAGCGGGCAAAACAAAAGGGTTTTGATCAAATGTCAGTTCAGGTTTTAGCTCCAATGTATCATGGTACTGCTGGCGTGGATCACCTAAATGACGTCATTCAGGGCGTTTGGCAAGTAGAAGATGGTGACCAGATCAAAAAGAAAGTGGAAATTCGAGGACATTCTTATCAAATTGGTGATAAGGTTCTTCAATTAATCAATAATCCTGAACAAAATGTTTTTAACGGAGACCTGGGAGTTATCGTTTCAATGAAGCAGGAAAAGGGCCAAGATGTTCCCCAAAGTATCACTATTGATTTTGATGCAAATGAAGTGACTTATGAAAAAAATGAATGGACTCAGTTTACTTTGGCTTATTGTACTTCCATTCATAAGTCTCAAGGCAGTGAATTTCCGATGGTTATTTTACCAATTGTCCATCAGTTTTACCGGATGCTTCAGAGGAATCTTCTTTATACTGCGGTTACCCGGGCAAGTGATTTCTTGATTTTGGTCGGAGAAAAGTCAGCGTTTGAACAGTGTGTCCGCACAGTGTCGGTAAACCGTCACACTAGCTTGGTTGAAAAATTGATTGAAACTGTTAATTTAGTTCCGGTTAAACAAAAGGTTTCTACTGATCAAAAAGATCCCGTGGATAATTCTGGTATAGATAATAGTCAGGAATCTGGTGCTTTGAAGCCAGAAATTCCAAACTTATTAACTAAAAAAGCAATTGAAGATAATTCAATTGATCCAATGATTGGAATGCAAGGAGTTAGCCCAAAGGACTTCATGTAAAATGTTTTCAATCTGTAAAACAATTATGGTATTATTTTATTAAACAGGACATTGTGGAGGGTATCATGCCAGAGTTAAATTCTAAACCTAGAATTAAATTATTTGCGCTCAATTCCAATCATGCATTATCCAAAAAAATTGCTGATGCGGTTGGAGTTTCTTTGGGCAAAGTTACTGCAGCAAGATTTAGTGATGATGAGATCAAAATCAGCATTGATGAAAGTATTCGTGGTGATGAAGTTTATGTCATCCAGTCAATTTCTGATCCAGTAAATTCCAGCTTAATGGAATTGTTGATCATGGTTGACGCTTTAAGAAGAGCTAGTGCAGGATCCATTAATGTTGTTATTCCCTATTATGGATACTCCCGTTCTGATCGGAAAGCCAGATCTAGAGAACCAATTACTGCAAAGTTGGTTGCTTCTTTCTTGGAAATGGATGGAGTGGATCGCGTAGTAACGCTTGATTTACATGCCGATCAAATCCAAGGATTTTTTGACATTCCTGTGGACCATCTACGAGCAGCAACTTTGTTGGCAAACCATTTTAAAGACACTTATGGGGCAGATAATTTAGTTGTTGTTTCTCCAGATCACACAGGCGTTTCTCGGGCACGCAGATTTGCAGAGTTACTAAATGCTCCCATTGCAATCGTTGATAATCGTTCACCTGAAGATGCCAACACAATTCCTGAATCGGTGATTGGAAACGTTAAAGGGAAAAGAGCAGTGCTTGTTGATGATATGATTGACACAGGTGTCAAACTTTCGATTGGGGCTAAAACTCTTACTCAATTTGGGGCTACCCAAGTTTACGCGATGGCGACTCATGCTGTTTTTTCTGGTAATGCTCAACAAAGGTTGGGTCATTCAGAACTGCAAAAAGTCATCATAACTGATTCTATTGATCAGTCCCAAGCTAATTTACTCGGTAAACTTGACATAGTTTCTGTTGATAAGCTGTTTGGCGAAGCGATCACTTTAATTCATAATCAAGAATCAGTCGGAAGACTTTTTGGTAGATAAAATAAATTTGAGGTGATAAAAGAATGTATAAAGCAAGCGATGACCGTTATGATAAGGCTGTTGTCAGAAGAGCAGGTGACTCCGGTTTACAACTTCCCGCCATTTCATTTGGCATGTGGCATAGCTTTGGTGATGATGCCAATTATGGTGACAGTGAAAAAGTAATGCTTAAAGCGTTTGATCTCGGGATTTTTAGTTATGATTTGGCTTATAATTATGGCCCTGGAGTTGGTGCTGCGGAAAGAATGTTTGCTGACGTTTATAAAGCTAATCTGAAGCCTTATCGTGATGAACTGGTTATTACTACCAAAGCTGGATTTAATATGTGGCCTGGGCCTTACGGTAACTTTTCATCTAGAAAAACATTAATTAACGCAATTGATGGATCCTTAAAACGAATGGGTTTGGATTATGTGGACATTTTTTATAGTCATCGGTTTGATCCAAATACTAATTTAGCAGAAACTGCTGAGGCTTTGGACAGCATTGTTAGATCTGGCAAAGCCCTATACGTTGGTATTTCAAATTACAACGCAAAACAAACTGCCAAAATCTCTAAATACTTTAATGACCTACACACCCCATTTGTTGTAAATCAGGCTTCATACAATATGCTTAATCGATCAATCGAAGATGATGGGCTACTCAAGGTTTTAGCTGATGATAAAAAAGCTTTGGTTGCTTATGGGCCACTGGCAGAAGGATTATTGACTAATAAGTATCTTGATGGCATGGATGACAATTTGAAGGTCCACTGGAGTAACGAATTCGTTATGAAGCATGGCACTAAGGATTTGGTAAAACGCCTTAATGAACTCAATCAAATTGCTCAAGATCGTGGTCAAACGCTGTCACAAATGAGCATCAGTTGGTTGCTTCATACTAAAACAGTTGCAAGTATTGTTACTGGAGCATCAAAGATTGAACATCTTGAAGATAATCTTAAGGCGTTGGATAATCTTACCTTTACTGACAAAGAATTAAAACAAATTGATAATATCATAAAAAAATAGACTTGCGGCCTTATTGGTTGCTATAATAGGCATTAAATCGAAACACTTCGATCTGATGCCTATTTTTAAAAAGTAATGAATTCCCTTTCAGAAAAGACGGAGAGTCGCAATGACAAAAAAGGTAACCATAACTGACTTAGCCAAAAAAGCTGGGGTTTCTGTAACAACGGTTTCTCAAATTTTAAATGGCAAGGATGCCCGTTTTAGCACCAAAACGATAGAAAAAGTTAAAGCCCTTCAAAAAGATATGGGTTATATTCCGGATTTTAATGCCCAGAATTTAATCAGTAAAACCGGCAAGACAATTGGAGTTTTAATTCCTAGTTTGAGCAACCCATTTTTTGCCATTTTTTCTGCTGGGATTCAAAATGAAGCTAGAAAAGAAGAATACGTTCCTTTGGTGTTTGCCTCAAATAATGACCGGGAGCTAGAAAATCAATATTTATTGGAATCTATAAGACGAGCTGCCGATGGGATGATAATTTCTAGCCCGGTTTCGGATGTGGATTACATTGATAGTATCCTTTCCCAAAATCATATCCCATATATTTTAATTGACCAGGCTCCAAGCGCCCAAGAGGATCCAATTGATGTTGCTAATTATGAAGGTGGGGCTAAGGTGGCTAATTATTTGTTGGAAAATGGCCATACGAGAATTGTAATTGTCGCTGGAGATGATCCAACGGTGAACATTCGCAAACGACTACAAGGTTTTAGAGACGCGTTTAAAGACCATGGTGTAACAATTTCTGATAACCAAATTATCTATACTCATTTGAGCAAAAAAGGTGGGTATGACGTTTCAAATAAAGCAGTCGCCGCTAAACCTACTGCTATCTTCGCGGTAAATGACGAACTGGCAATTGGGCTTTATCGAGGTATAAAAGAAGCAGGTTTAAGAATTCCGGATGATATATCTGTTGTTGGATATGATGATATTGATTGGGCAAAATATGTTGATCCTAAATTAAGTACTGTCCATCAACCTGCGTTAGAGATGGGTCAAGCTGCGGCTAAATTAATTATTGAACGAATTGAAAGCGGAAATAATGGCTCTCTTGAATCTGGTCGAAAGATATCTTTGCCAATTCAACTAATTAAACGAGGTAGTGTCAAAAAGATTAATTAGATGTTCGTTTAGTTTTAAGGGGTCGTTCAAATAATTCTTTTTCAAGGAGCAAATTATGGAAAATAAGGTTGTTGTTCTGGGAAGTCTAAATGTTGACACTACATTTCATATTACCCAGATGCCCGAGCCTGGTGAAACAATTAAGGCTAAAAGTAAAACTACTTCTGCAGGCGGCAAAGGCGCAAATCAGGCGGTAGCTGCTGCCCGCTCGGGTGCTGATGTCAGTTTTATTGGCCAAGTTGGCGATGATGGAAACGGTGAGTTCATGGTGAATGAGCTTAAAGAAAACAACATCCATACCGACAAAGTAAAAATTACTGAAACGGTTGGTACTGGTTCTGCAGTCATTCTTCTGGATGAAAAAGGGCAAAACAGTATTATGGTCTATGGTGGTTCTAATCAATCGATGACTGCAGATGACCTTAGTGATTGTGAGGATTTAATAGCGAGTGCTGATATATTGATTTCTCAGTTTGAGATTTCTCAAGCGGTTATATTAGCTGCTTTTAAAATGGCAAAAAAACATGGGGTGATGACCATTTTAAATCCAGCTCCTGCTGAGCGGCTGATTGATGAGTTGTCAAACTATGTTGATTTGATTGTCCCTAATGAAACTGAAAGTGCTAAATTGACTGGAATACCGGTTAAAAATCGTGAGTCGATGGATTTGAATGCCGAAAAATTCAAGGCTTTTGGGATTCAAAATTTAATTATTACCGCTGGGCATCATGGAGCCTATTTCAACACCCCTGAAAAAAATGGTTTCGTTCCTGCGTTTAAGGTTCACGCCGTTGACACAACTGCGGCTGGCGACACGTTTATAGGTGCTCTTAGCTTTCAACTTAATTCTGATCTCTCCAATATTGAGGATGCTTTAGTTTATGCTCAAAAAGCTTCTTCTTTGACTGTTCAAAGAATGGGGGCTTTGCCTTCAATCCCAACAGCTGACCAGATACAGCGACAATATGAATGAGATAATCTCATTAACAACTTGAAATTTTCAAAATAATCTGATATTATTTCAGATATTGTAAATAAATTGCATTAACAATCTCACACGGGCGTGTTATAGTATATGCGTTTAGTTCAAGTCACAGTTTAAGGGAGTTTATAGCTATGAGTAATAAGTTAGAAATTCTTGAGCAATATAAAGAAGCTACATCAAAGCTTAAATCTTTAAAAGCCAAAGAATCCGAAAAAATTGAAACAAATTCTTCAACCGAAACGGTGGTTATTCAACCGCAGTTTGGCAATGAGATGAACAAGTTAAATCACGAATGTGAAGCTTTAAATATGATTCTTGAAGCTATGGATGCCTCAGAAGATTAGGGCTATAAAATATAAAGTAAAAAGGAATGACAATTTTTGTCATTCCTTTTTGTTTTAAAAATAGATAAAAAGTTACATCTAAAAGGGTTTTTACTTGATCCAAAAAAGGTATTTTTTGGTATCGTATTTTAGGCTGAATTTTGGCTTAGAAAGGACTTCACCGTCTACTTGAGCCAGATTTTTTTCTTTAGAATTTACAATGAAACTTTCTAATGAATAATGATGGACGTATCCAAGGCTAAGGTGTTTTTTAAAGAAAATCGTGGCAACAATTGTCAAAATATGGATAATGCTGGGCTTTTCAATAATTACCAAGTCTAAATGATTATCAAACAAAGAAGCCTGAGGAACAATATTGATCCCACCGCCAAAGTAGGGAATATTCGTGATGGTAAAAAGGAACGTTTTTTTAAAATGAATATTTCTGTCTGGAATTTTAAACTCAATTGGAAATCCCTTAAAAGTAGTAAGAACTTTCAAAACGGAACCCATATAACTAAACCGACTAATGAACCGATTACTTTTTAATTCTGATTGGTCAGCTACATTTACCACAGAAGCATCAAAACCAATTCCAAAATTGTTGACAAAAACTCCTTCGTTATTAGTGAGTAAATCAGTGTAATGACCAATTGTTAGTTCTCTTGGGCCATCATTATTAAGAATCGATTCTAAAGCAGCTTCCCATCTAGCAGGAATGTGAGCGGTTCTTGCAAAATCATTTCCTGAACCTACAGGAAGGACGGCGATGGGGACTTGAGGAAAATCAGGATTTTCGCCAAAATATTTGAAACAACCTCTTACCGTTTCATGTAAGGTCCCGTCTCCTCCAGCAATCACGATTATTGGGTTTTCAATATTGTTAGCAAATATTTTCGTCAGGATTTGCTGAGATAGTTCCACTGCATGGCCAGCATACTGAGTAAAAAAAGTCTCAAAATTTAGCCCTAAATCATTTAAGCGAGCATAAATTTTTGGCCAGAGTTTTTTGACGTTGCCCCCGCCTGCCTTTGGGTTGACGATAATAAAATAATTTCGTGTCACCTTTATTTCCTCCATCATAGTTACTGGAACGTTTTTATACTATGTATAAAAAAAACTTGATTATCGAATTTTCGATGAACAAGTTTTTTAATAATCTTTGTCACCGTTAAACATGACTTTTGAATTATTTGTTGGATTTATTGTTCATAATCAACATTGGTAAAATCATCGGATGACGTTCAGTTTTTTGGTATAAGAATTCTTGGAGCTCATCAATTACGGCGTTTCTGATTGAAGACTCTGAGGCTTTCTTACCCCGCATTGATTTTCTAATTGTCTTAAATATCAATCGGCGTCCTTCATCTAATAGTTCTCCAGATTCTCGCATGTAAACAAAGCCTCGAGAAAGTATATCTGGGCCTGATTGAATTTCTTGATCATGTAAGTTGATAGTTGCGACAACGACAACAATTCCTTCTTCTGAAAGGAGCTGACGGTCTCTTAATACGATGCTACCTATATCACCGATTCCACTGCCATCAATGTAAACATCTCCAGCTTGGAAATGGCCTGCTAAACGGGCAGTATCTTTAGACAAAGCTAGGACATCCCCATTTTGCATGATGAAACTGTGATCTAAAGGAACTCCACATTGTTCTGCAAGCTCGGTATGAATCTTTAACATTCGATACTCACCATGAATTGGCATAAAGAACTTCGGCTTCATCAAACGAAGCATTAGTTTTTGTTCTTCCTGGCCGCCATGCCCAGAAGTATGGATGTTATTCACTTTGCCGTGAATAACGTGAGCACCGGCTTCTTCAAGCTTATTGATTACGCTGTTAACACTTGTTGTGTTTCCAGGAATTGGGTTGCTTGAAAAGATAACCGTATCACCAGGCTGAATAGAGATTTGACGGTGAGTACCATTAGCTATTCTGGATAGGGCAGCCATTGGTTCACCTTGTGACCCGGTACATAATATCATTATTTTGTTAGCCGGAAGCGACTGGAGCTCGTTGGCGTCAACAAAAGCATCATCTGGCACGTCCAAATAGCCAAGTTCTCGGCCATTAACAATGGCTGATTCCATACTTCTACCAAATACAGCAACTTTTCGGCCATGGGCGAGGGCATTTTCAATTGCAGTTTTAATTCGGGAAATATTCGATGCAAAAGTTGCAAAGATAATTCTGTCTTGGATTGTATCAAATATCTGAGCGATAGAATTAGCAACCCATTTTTCTGACTTCGTCCAGACTGGTTTTTCCGCATTGGTGCTGTCAGACATCAAACAAAGAACACCTTCAGCTCCTAAGCGGGCCATTTCCTGCAAATTGGGTGCTTGGTTTGTGACTGGAGTTAAATCAAATTTGTAATCACCAGTCTCAACAATGACTCCCACCGGAGTGTGAACTGCAATTCCTAAAGTATCAGGAATCGAATGAGTAGTTCTAAAGAAGGAAACCTTCATTTTTCGAAACTTTAAAATGGTATTTTCGTGGATAATGTGTAATTCTGCAGTGTTTAAAAGACCATGCTCTTCCAATTTGTTCTTAATGAGAGCCATTGCCAATGGTCCGGCATATACAGGCACGTTTAAAACTTGGAGAAGGTAGGGAACTCCTCCAATATGATCTTCATGACCGTGGGTAATAACTAAGGCTTTAATTTTATCTTTGTTGTCAACTAGGTATTGATAGTCAGGAATTACATAATCAACTCCCAAAAGTTCGTCTTCGGGGAATTTAATTCCAGCATCAATCAAGATGATTTCGTCTTGAAATTGGACACCATAAGTGTTTTTACCAATTTCGCCAAGACCGCCGACACCATAAATCGCCGCCTCATTATTCTTGACGTTTAATTTTTTCATTATTTATTGAACTCCGTTAATTTAAAATCTGGGCTTTTTTGTTCATATTCAAGATGTTTACCTGTTAATTCTTCGATAAACTCAATATTGTATTTAGTGTTTTTTGAAACAAGTGATCTTGCTTCAACTTCATTTTCAGCTTCGAGATAAAGGGATCTCGTAGTTTCTCTACGTGGGCTTTCATCTTCTGCTGGTTGGTATAATACTTTAAAAATCATCAAAAAGACTCCTTAATTATAAAATTACCTAATAAATATATTTTTCTATTTTATTTAGAAGCTTTATCAGGCTTCATTGCGAACAAGTGGTTGATATTACACAACTAATATCAGATATTTTACCATAATAACAGTGATAAGTATATATTACCAATTTCAGATCCTTATTCAGACGTGGTTTCGTGTTAAAATAAATGCAGTTAAATTGAAAAAATCATAAATTTAGATAACAGTATAGGAAGAATAAATATGTCTCTTCAGATTTTTATTCAAATAATTATTGGCTTGGCGACTGCCTTAATAGTCTACAATTTTATCCACTACATTTTTGTGACTAGACCGACTCGAAGAATGCAGATTGCTGCGCAAAACAAAACCGACCACCTTATAAAAATTGTCATTTCAAAAATGGTTGATGATGGCTACTTAGTAAATGCGAATACTAAGGATTTATTTTCTAAAAGAATTGCAGATGTATGGGGACGAGGGGTTTTAGCATTTGAATATATTTTGCCAAAACAAGAAGTTACCAAGGATAAACAAGCTTTTAAACTGGAACTTAATCAAAGAATTACAAGATATTGTCAGGATAATGACTTAATGAGAAAGCAGAGAAGTAAACCTTCACCACTTTTTGTTGTGACTGATTTATTTGATCTTGATGATGAAGTTCATTTTGATGTGGCTTATTTAAATAACCAAACTACCGTTGAATACGTGGATGACTTGCATCGCCTAGCAAAGCACAATGATTAAAAATGATTACCTAGAAAATAAAATTCTAGGTAATCATTTTTTTGAATCGCTATTTTATTTTTTCTCACTTGAAATTAGTAGAAGAAAAGTTCGTTTTCTTCTTTTTTAAAGGGATTGTCCTTATTGATGTGGTCATAAAATAGAATTCCATGAAGATGGTCAATTTCATGCTGACAGACAACTGCAGGATAATTTCGCAGTCTAACTTCATGCTTTTTGCCGTCAACATCTTGATAATCAAGAGTTATTCTAGCAGAACGATGAACATAACCAGGAATATCCTTATCGACCGACAGACATCCTTCTCCTTCAGTTAATGCTCCTCGTTGAACTGAATTGGAAACTATCAATGGGTTAATAATAACGTCTTTGAAAACTGGCTTATCACTTTCAGAATCCTCATCGGCCGGAACTAAAACAGATGCCATCATTTCTGAAACTCCAACCTGAGGAGCAGCAAGTCCAACCCCTGCTCTTAAGTGAAGCTTTTCAGCCTGTTTTTCATCTTGGCTGACCTCCAAGTATTCCATAAGGTCCTGGGCCAATTTCTTATCTTTTTCGCTTAGAGGGAACTTTACCTTTTCAGCAGTTTTTCTCAAGATCGGGTCGCCGTCTCTAACGATATCTTTCATTAAAAACAATTTTTTAGACCTCCGAATTTAATTACTAACTTTCATTCTATCGTAAAAAAGAACAAAAGACTACCTCAAATGCAAGTAAAATGATTACGAAATCATTCACAAACTTACATTTTGAAAGTAAAATATTTTTACTAAACTGGATTTCTTTGAAATGACAGAAAACGCGGTAAATTAATAATGTAAGGGCTTGCTTCTTTTCAACTTGCGTGTTAGATTTGACTTGTAGTTTGAAAGATCATTTGTGCATTACTGTATAGCTTAATCAGGAAAGGAATGTGTTCTTATGTCAGCTAAAAAGCAACAAGTTGTTGATTTTGCCAAAATTAAGTCAACGATGAGCGATCCATACGATAAACCAGTTCAAGTAATTGACGAAAATGGAAAAATCGTTAATCAGGAATTGTTCGATTCGTTCAGCGATGACGAGCTTGTTAACTTTATGGAAAAGATGGTTTGGGAGCGTGCACTTCACGAACAAACCATGAGTTTCTCAAAGCAAGGACGTTTAGGATTCTACGCACCAACATATGGTGAGGAAGCTTCCGAAATGGGAATTGCTTTAGCAATGAAAGACCAAGATTATTTGTTCCCTGCATATCGTGATATACCACAATTGATTCAACACGGTGCTACAGTTAAAGAAGGTTTCTTATGGTCCAAAGGTCATTATCAATGCTATGACTATGTAAGACGTGGTGTTCGTGCATGGATTCCACAAATCATTATTGGTGCACAATATGTTCAATCTGCTGGTGCTGCATTAGGCATCAAGAAGAATGGTGAAAAGGACACCGTTGCTTATGTATTTACTGGTGATGGTGGTACTTCACAGGGTGACTTCTATGAAGGCATTAACTTTGCCAGTGCATTCCAAGCACCAGAAGTATTCTTCGTTCAGGATAACGGCTGGGCAATTTCAGTTCCACGTAAGAAACAAACTGCTGCTAAGACTCTTGCCCAAAAGGGTGTTGCATCAGGTGTTCCAGGAACTCAAGTTGATGGCATGGATATTCTTGCTACCTACTTGGTTGCTAAAGCTGCCCGTGAATTTGCAGCCGCTGGAAATGGACCCGCATTAGTTGAAACTTTGACATATCGTTTCGGTGCCCATTCTTCAGCCGGTGACGATCCAAGCAGATATCGTACTAAGGAAGAAGAAAAACCTTGGTTCGATCGTGATCCACTAATTCGTTTGAGAAAAGTTTTGACTGCCAAGAAACTTTGGAGCCAAGACAAAGAAGATAAACTTACAGCTCAGTACAAGGATCAATTCAAACAAGACATGAAGGATGCTGAAGCTGCTCCTGAACAAAAGGTTTCTAAATTCCTTGAAAATACATTTGAAGTTCCTACTCCAAATGTTGCTGAACAGATCAAAGAATATCAAGCAAAGGAGTCGAAGTAATCATGGCTAACAAATTAACGTACATTAAAGCAATTACCCAAGGTCTTGATCAGGTATTGCAAGATGATCCTAAGACGCTGATTTTTGGTGAAGATGTTGGTAAAAACGGTGGTGTGTTCCGTACAACCGAAGGTCTTCAAGACAAATATGGTGAAGACCGAGTCTTCGATACTCCTTTAGCTGAATCAGGAATTTTGGGCATGTCAATTGGACTTTCATTAACTGGTTGGCGTCCAATTCCAGAAATTCAATTCATGGGATTCACAATGGAAGCTGTTGACTCTGTTGTCGGCCAAATGTCTCGTAACAGATTCAGAATGTCCGGTGCAAAATCAATGCCTATCACAATCAGAACACCTTTTGGTGGTGGTACTCATACTGCTGAACTTCACGGTGATTCTCTTGAAAACTTGTTTGTTGGTGTGCCAGGACTTCGTGTTGTTACTCCAGCAAACCCATATGATGCAAAAGGCATGATCATTTCTGCCGTTGAAAATAATGACCCTGTTCTGTTTATGGAAAACTTGAAACTTTATCGTTCTATGAGAGACGAAATTCCAGCAGAAAAGTACACTGTTCCGCTAGATAAAGCAAAAGTTGTTCGTGAAGGTACAGATATTACTGTCGTTGCTTACAGTGCTGAAGTTAACGAAGCACTCAAGGTTGCTGATAAGTTAGCCAAGGAAAATATTTCTGTTGAAGTTATTGACCTTCGTTCGCTTTCACCAATCGATGACGCAACTATCTTTGCTTCAATTGACAAGACTCATAAAGTAGTTATTGTCCAAGAAGCTCAAAAGATGGCTGGTGCCGGTGCCCAAGTTGCTGCTGATATTGCTGAAAAGGACATTATGTCTTTGGATTCACCTATTGGCTGTGTCGCTTCACCTGATAGTGTCTTCCCATTTGCTATGGCCGAAAATGATTGGCTTCCAAATGCAGATGACATCGAAGCAAAGGTTAGAGACATCTTATCTTACTAAATCTAAATCAGAACAGAAAGGAAGTTAGATTCCATGGCCTATAAAGTTGAACTCCCAGAAATGGGTGAAGGATTGACTGAAGGTGAAATTGCTGCTTATGATGTCAAAGTCGGCGACAAAGTCAAAGAAGACGACACATTGGTAGAAATTCAAACCGATAAGTCAGTTACTGAAATTCCATCACCTGTTGCTGGTACTGTTAAGAGCTTAAATAGTAAAGAAGGAGAAACCGTCGAAAAAGGTGACGTTTTACTTGTTATTGATGACGGCTCACCTGACACACCTGATGACACTTCATCTAAGAGTGATGAAGGTGCCTCAGAAGCTGCTGCTTCAGAAAATGAATCACAAGCTGCACCTGCACCAGCTGCTGCACCTGCATCAGCTGCCGTAACCGCTGCTCCTGCTGCTTCAAATCCTAATGCTGTTGTTAAAGCAATGCCTTCTGTTCGTCAGTATGCTCGAGATAAAGGCGTTGACATTACCGCTGTTCCTGCAACTGGTAAGCATGGTCAAATCACTAAAGCTGATATTGACAACTTTAATGGTGCCGCTCCTGTTGCAGCCGCACCTGCCGCTGGTAGTGCTGCTCCTGCTGCCAAAGTTGCTGGACAAGCTATCAAGCCTTGGAAAGCAAGCCAGCCCGACCTTGAAACTCGAGAACCAATGTCTCCAATGCGTAAGATTATTGCTCAGAAGATGCGTGAATCAAAGGACATTGCTCCACACGTAACTTCATTTGAAGACGTTGAAGTATCCAAGTTAATGGCAAATCGGAAGAAGTACAAAGCAATTGCTGCAGATCAAGATATTCATTTGACCTTCTTGCCATACATGGTAAAAGCTATTGTTGCAGTTATGAAACAATATCCTGAGTTCAATGCTTCAATTGATGACACCACTCAAGAAGTTGTTTACAAACACTACTTCAATGTTGGTATTGCTACGAATACTCCAGATGGATTGTATGTTCCAGTAATTCATAATGCTGATTCTAAAGGCATGTTTGAAATTGCTAAAGAAATTAAAGAAAATACCGAAGCTGCATTTGCTAACAAGCTTTCACCAGATTCAATGGCCGGTGGTTCAATTACTATTAGTAACGTTGGTTCAATTGGTGGTGGCTGGTTCACTCCGGTTATTAACCAACCTGAAGTTGCCATTCTTGGTGTTGGTAAGATTGCTAAGGAACCATTTGTTGATGATGACGGCGAAATCAAAGTCGGCAATATGCTTAAACTTTCATTGAGTTATGATCATAGATTAATTGATGGTGCCCTTGCTCAAAATGCTTTGAACTTGATGCACAAGTTGCTTCACGATCCAGATATGCTTTTGATGGAGGGATGATTAAGTAATGGCTGATGATGTTGAAAAGAAAGAAACAGTTATCATTGGTGGCGGCCCTGGTGGCTATGTTGCCGCTATCCGTGCTTCCGAATTAGGCCAAAAAGTCACCCTGATTGAAAAGGGTAACCTTGGTGGTGTTTGTTTGAACGTTGGTTGTGTTCCTTCAAAGGCTTTAATTGCTGCCGGTCATCGTCTGCAAGAAGCTAATGACGCTTCAACCTATGGAATTACCACTCAACCAGCTACAATTGATTTTGCCAAGACTCAAGAATGGAAGCAAAAGAAAGTCGTTGATCGAATGACCAGCGGTGTTGAAATGCTTCTTAAAAAACACAAAGTTGAAATCATTAAAGGCGAAGCTGTTCTTGACAGTGACACCACTCTTAGAGTAATGCCGGTTGGCCCACGTCAATTTATGGAAAACAATACTGGCCAAAAGATTCAATTTGATAACTTGATTATTGCAACTGGTTCTCGTCCAATTGAAATTCCTGGTTTCAAATTTGATGGTAGAGTTGTCGATTCTACTGGTGGATTGAATTTACCAGAAATTCCAAAAGAATTTGTTGTTATTGGTGGTGGATATGTTGGAACTGAATTGGCTGGTGCTTATGCTAACCTTGGGGCTCACGTAACTATCATCGAAGGCCTTGATTCAATTCTTAACGGTTTTACTAAAGATATGGTCCACGTTGTTTTGAATAACTTGAAGAAGAAGGGAGTAGATGTCTTTACATCTGCTAAAGCAATTTCTTCAACTCAGGATGATAGCAGTGTGACTGTAACTTACGAAGTTGATGGCAAGCAGTCAACCATTAAGGCAGATTATTGCATGGTAACTGTTGGCCGTAAGCCAAATACTGATGATATTGGTTTGGAATACACCAAAGTTAAGACTAATGATCACGGAATTGTTCAGACTGATGAACAAGGCAGAACTGATTCACCACACATCTTTGCAATTGGTGATATTGCTTCTGGTCCAGCTTTGGCCCACAAAGCATTCTTCCAAGGCAAAGTTGCTGCTGGGGCTATTTCAGGAAAGAATACTGCAAATGATTATGTTGGTGTTCCTGCTGTTTGCTTCTCAGACCCAGAATTAGCTGTTGTTGGTTTGACTCAAGCCCAAGCTAAGGACAAAGGTATCAATGTTGGAACTGCAAAGTTCCCATTTGCAGGTAATGCCCGAGCCGTATCCCTTGATCAAGCTGAAGGATTTGTTCGTTGGATCTTTGATAAAGACGACAAGACAATTCTTGGTGGTGAAATTGTTGGACCTGGTGCTTCGGATTTAATTGCTGAAATGAGTTTGGCAGTTAATGGCCATATGAATCTAGAGGATATTTCTTTGACAATTCATCCACATCCAACTTTGAGCGAACCTGTCCAAGAAGCTGCCGATGTTGGTATTGGCTTCCCAACTCATATCTAAATAAAATGTTTGAAAGAAGAGATGGTTTTTACCATCTCTTTTTTATTTTTCACAAAGTTTTGTTATAATCTACCCTATAAAGGTGGTTGATTGTGAAATGAGTGAAAAATACCAGTATCCATTGCCAGATGGTTTGAAGACCAGTGAAATTGTTGACGTAATCAATTTTTATAATCAAATTGAAAAGGCTTATGAGAATTCTCGAGGAGTGAGTTCTACTGAACTGGTTGATTCTTTTAATAAATTTAGAAAAATTATTCCGACAAAAATGGAACAAAAACAGCTTGAAGACCAGTTTAAAAAGCAGTCGGGGTATGATTCGTTTGAGATTATTAAGCAAGCTATCAACTCAGATAAAAAAATGATCAAGTGTTAGGCATTTAATAATGAAAATTGATGAAATTAGAAGAGTAGATAGAGAAGTAAAAAGTTGGCTGTCTGAATCTCGTAAACGGGTTTTAACAGAAATGAAAAGCAGACTAGTAGTTAATACCAAAACTGGTCGGCGCGATTTAGTAACTAATGTTGACAAGGCCAACGAGCATTTTTTAGTAGATAAAATTCGTTCTTATGATCCAGGTTCGAAAATTCTTGGTGAGGAAGGGCTTGGTGATCAAGTTACTTCTTCCAAAGGTCAAGTTTGGATTGTCGATCCAATCGATGGCACAATGAACTTTGTCAAACAACGCAATCACTTTGCCATAATGATTGCGCTGTATGAAAACGGCCAGGGAATCTTAGGTTATATTTTTGATGTCATGGGCAATAAACTTTATTCAGGCGGTCCGGATTTGGGTGTTTTTGAAAATGACCAAAAGATTTCTATGGAAAAAAATTATTCATTAGCTGATGGGTTAATTGGATTGAGTGGGCCAATGGTTCTAAGCAATGAATATAATGTTGATGAAGTTTCTAGAAAGTCTTTGGGAATGAGAATATATGGCAGTGCTGGCATTGACATTATTTCTGTTTTAAAGGGTGAACTGGTTGGATATATTTCTCACCTTAAGCCTTGGGATTTTGGTGCCGGGAAAATTTTGCTAGAAACTAATGGATTCAAAATTAGCTCTATTGACGGGCAGCCTTTGGATATGTTATCATCAACTACTGTATTATTAGGAACACCAAATGCACATCGAGACGTTCTTACGATTGTAAGTCAATAGTCATACTGTGACGAAAGATGTCACAGTTTTTTTATGCTAATAGCCAATTACTGGACTGGGTGCCTAATTGTTACTTATTATGAAAGGAAGCAGCTAACTTGAAACTTAGAGACGACATTCGCAACATTGCCATTATTGCCCACGTTGACCACGGTAAGACTACTTTAGTTAACGAATTATTGAAACAGTCTGATACCCTTGATAAACACGTTCACATTGAGGATCGGGCCCTTGATTCAAATGCAATTGAACGAGAGAGAGGAATCACTATTCTCTCAAAGAATACCGCGGTTAAATACGGGGATAAACAAATTAACATTTTGGATACCCCAGGGCATGCCGATTTCGGTGGTGAAGTTGAAAGAATCATGCGGATGGTCGACGGTTGTCTTCTTGTTGTTGATGCTTTTGAAGGAACAATGCCACAGACTCGGTTTGTTCTTAAAAAGGCTCTTGAACAGCATTTAACTCCAATCGTTGTTATTAACAAGGTTGACCGTGAAGGTGCTCGTCCAAAAGAAGTTGTGGACGAAGTTCTTGATTTGTTCATCGAGTTGGGTGCTGATGAAGAGCAGCTTGACTTCCCAGTCGTTTATGCCTCAGCTATGAACGGAACTTCAAGCTATGATCCAGATATTAGTACTCAGAAACATACTATGAAGCCTATTTTTGATACTATTATTAAGCATATTCCATCACCAATTGATAACTCTGATATGCCACTTCAATTCCAAGTTGCTATGTTGGATTATAACGACTTCGTTGGTCGTATCGGTATTGGTCGTGTCTTCCGTGGCACAATTAAAGTTGGCGACAATGTTACTGTTATGAAACTTGACGGTTCTAAGAAGAACTTTAGAGTTACTAAACTCATGGGATTCTTTGGCTTAAAACGTGAAGATATCAAAGAAGCTAAAGCTGGCGATTTAATTGCCGTATCCGGAATGGAAGAGATTAACGTTGGTGAGACGGTTGTTGATCCTAACAAACCTGAACCACTTCCTGTTCTTCGGATTGATCCACCTACACTTCAAATGACCATTGGGACTAACACCTCACCATTTGCTGGCCAAGACGGCAAATTTGTGACTGCTCGTCAAATTGAGGAACGTTTGAAGCGTGAACTTCATACTGATGTTTCTTTGAGAGTTGAAGATACTGATAATCCTGGTGCTTGGTTGGTTTCGGGACGTGGTGAACTTCATTTGTCCATTTTGATTGAAACTATGCGTCGAGAAGGTTATGAAGTTGAAGCTTCTCGTCCAGAAGTTATTTATCGAGAAATTGACGGTAAAATGTGTGAACCATTTGAATCCGTTCAAAT